>NZ_CAAAFR010000052.1:0-2980 GCF_900634745.1 Protofrankia symbiont of Coriaria ruscifolia | reverse complement strand
GATGAGCGCAGGACTGCGGCAGACGTTTCAATCCCTCCAGGGATGATCACGGACCACGCCAACCGATGCCAAGGAGGGCAAAGATGGGGTTTCAATCCCTCCAGGGATGATCACGGACCCGCGCATGACGGCACGGTGCGGTAGGAGTAGCTGTGTTTCAATCCCTCCAGAGATGATCACGGACTCCGTTCCGCAAGCTCAACCTCGCCCGGGGTGACTCGTTTCAATCCCTCCAGGGATGATCACGGACTACTCCGGGGCGACGCCCGGACCCTGCCACTGCCGGAGTTTCAATCCCTCCAGGGATGATCACGGACCCGCATGGCGCGCATGGGCGGCCGAGGAGGGCATGTTTCAATCCCTCCAGGGATGATCACGGACAGCGCCTCACCGGTCTGGCAGATGACCGCGCCACCCTGTTTCAATCCCTCCAGGGATGATCACGGACCCCTGGAGCGTGAAGTGGACACGTTCCGCGGGCTGGCGTTTCAATCCCTCCAGGGATGATCACGGACTCGATCGCAGGCCACGATCCGGGACTGGGCTCGGGTTTCAATCCCTCCAGGGATGATCACGGACAAGGGCGTGACATGTCCGACCGTACCTGTTCCATGTTTCAATCCCTCCAGGGATGATCACGGACGCCGGACGGCACCGTCAGCCACGCGACCGCCGTCCAGTTTCAATCCCTCCAGGGATGATCACGGACGCGAACGTCTTCCTACCGGGCGGATGGACCAGGACGGGGTTTCAATCCCTCCAGGGATGATCACGGACGCGACGGTCCGTTCCAGCATCCGACCTTCGGTCACGCGTTTCAATCCCTCCAGGGATGATCACGGACCACCACCAGGCCGGCGCGCTCTTCCCGGAGCGCGGGTTTCAATCCCTCCAGGGATGATCACGGACAGCAGCCGAGCGGCCCGTCCATCGCGGGCCGGTTGCGTTTCAATCCCTCCAGGGATGATCACGGACAGCAGCCGAGCGGCCCGTCCATCGCGGGCCGGTTGCGTTTCAATCCCTCCAGGGATGATCACGGACGAGACCCGGCTGTGCCGCCGGTGGCGAGCCTCGCGTTTCAATCCCTCCAGGGATGATCACGGACCCGGATGTATCTGCCGTACAAGCACCTCGCGGGGAACTGTTTCAATCCCTCCAGGGATGATCACGGACCGCTACACCCAGACCGGGCGGCTGCTACCGGGCGCGGTGTTTCAATCCCTCCAGGGATGATCACGGACTGCCGTGATCGGCATCCGTGGTGACGGCATCTGGGGGTTTCAATCCCTCCAGGGATGATCACGGACAGGCCCTAGTTTGGTCCCTCATCTGGCCACCGGAGCCGTTTCAATCCCTCCAGGGATGATCACGGACCAGGACGCGGACGGACGGTCGCTTCTTGCCGAGTTGTTTCAATCCCTCCAGGGATGATCACGGACCAAGCCCTCGTCGATGACACCGGGCTACGCGGTCCTGTTTCAATCCCTCCAGGGATGATCACGGACCTGGACTCGGCGCGGCCATGGGCGCGGCGGGTGTCGTTTCAATCCCTCCAGGGATGATCACGGACCCGTCACCTCGGGCAGGACGGTCCGCCCGCCCGGTGTCGTTTCAATCCCTCCAGGAATGATCACGGACATCTATTCCGCCGTGGCGGCTCTTGCGGCGCAGGCTGGTTTCAATCCCTCCAGGGATGATCACGGACGTGTTCCGGCCGCCCATGGCGGCCGGGGCGATGGCGTTTCAATCCCTCCAGAGATGATCACGGACGGGTTCTATCGCCCAGCACGCGACCTGGCCGTATTGTTTCAATCCCTCCAGGGATGATCACGGACCGGCGCCGGTCCACATGCCCAGCTCGGCGAAGACCTTGTTTCAATCCCTCCAGGGATGATCACGGACCCCGGTACAGAGCACGACGCGATCGCTGCTGAGGTCATGTTTCAATCCCTCCAGGGATGATCACGGACAGGCGATCTCCTCGACGGCGACGTCGAGGCCGTTCTCTGTTTCAATCCCTCCAGGGATGATCACGGACGCGTGAGCGGAGATATCCACTGTCCAGCCTGCCGGGTTTCAATCCCTCCAGGGATGATCACGGACTCATGAGCGACACCACGACCATGACCACTGGCGCGTGTTTCAATCCCTCCAGGGATGATCACGGACCGCCGAGACCGGCGCGGAGCGAGGCACCAGGGCCAGGTTTCAATCCCTCCAGGGATGATCACGGACGTGGGCGCTGTTCAGCAGCATCAGCACCCGGACCACGTTTCAATCCCTCCAGGGATGATCACGGACGGGCCTGGAGCGGCGCAGCCCCAGCCTACGCACGGGTTTCAATCCCTCCAGGGATGATCACGGACTCCAACGCGTGGGCACGGCCTGGCCGCCGCGGTAGTTTCAATCCCTCCAGGGATGATCACGGACTACTTCCTGGACCTCGCACGGGCGCAGGTGACCCGGTTTCAATCCCTCCAGGGATGATCACGGACGGGCCACGCCGCATCACCCACGCCTCGTGCAACAGGGTTCCAATCCCTCCAGGGATGATCACGGACGACGTCACCGGCTTGATGCCGGTGATCGTGCCGCTGATGTTTCAATCCCTCCAGGGATGATCACGGACGAGAAGTTGTGGGAGATCGTACTAGATGGGTTCAGGTTTCAATCCCTCCAGGGATGATCACGGACGGCAGCGAAGCACAGGCCCGGGAAACACTGCCCATGTTTCAATCCCTCCAGGGATGATCACGGACCAGCGGGGACATCGCTCGTAAACGGTGGGACAAGCATGTTTCAATCCCTCCAGGGATGATCACGGACTTTCCGTGATCTGTTGGCGGATTACAACCAGAAGCTGTTTCAATCCCTCCAGGGATGATCACGGACAAAGCTCCTGAATTTTCTCATCAGGAAACTCTTCGCGTTTCAATCCCTCCAGGGATGATCACGGACCGGCGGCGGGGCGACGTACAAG
>NZ_CAAAFR010000051.1:0-9055 GCF_900634745.1 Protofrankia symbiont of Coriaria ruscifolia | reverse complement strand
GGGTACGCAGCTGCCAGGTGTGCGGGTCGTAGAAGTCCAGCCGCTGGAGTTCCTCGGCGACGACGATCGCGTACTTCCCGTCCGGGGTGAAATACATGTTGTACGGGTCGGCGATGGGGATGTTCGGTCCTTTGATTTTCCCGGTGGTCGGGTCGATCGGGGTGAGGCTGTTATCCAGGTCGTTGGTCACGTACAACGTTGACAGATCCCAGGACGGGACGACGTGCTGCGGATTACGACCGGTCACGAAATGGTCGATCACCTTGAAGGTCGCCGGGTCGATCACGTCCACGGTATCGCTGTCGCTGTTCGGGACGTAGACGAGCTTCCTGGCCCCGCGGACAGCCGGGCTGAGCTGGTTCGCCCCGGCGGCGGCGTACACATTCACCGGCTGCGCCCCACCGCTGCCCCCCGCGGACACCGGCGGCGACACCGGCTGCCCATTCACCGATACCTGAGCTCGTATCGGCATCGATTTTGAGGTATGCCTGCACGGACCAGATCCCTCGCAGGCCCCCACCACAGCGGCGCACAAAGCAACTAGGGCCGCCAGGCGCATCGCTCGAGGCAGTCGGGGATCCTTATTCGTCCACACAACCATGCTCCGAGTTCCGACAAGCCCGGCGGCAACGAGCGTAGTGGCGTTTGAACATATGATACCCGGCGGGCCCGCACACCACACGTCCCACGACCGGCGAAGCCATAGTTACCTGTACCCGTTTTCCAACCCAAAATCTTCCATGAAACTCCCGATCTCGGTATTTCGGTGCACGCGCCTTGGATCTTGAGTTGCACTGTTACGCAGCGTCGTTCTCTCATGCCAGTCGGATGGTGTGGATTTCCGCTGGAGTCGGCTGGTCGGGGCGTGTGACCTGATATTTAGCGGCGGTCAGCACCCACCGAAGTTTACTGATCATGTCTGCGGTGAAGGGGGTGTTCTTCGTGGTGTACCAGGGGGCTCGGTGGCGGTGGTCGGCGACGTTGTCCGGGGCGTGGCCGGCGGTGATGTACCACAGGAGAGCGGGGGTCTGGCAGGTCAGTGATCATGCTGGCTTGCGCCGGCATGATCACTGACCTGTGTATTCTCGTCGGACCAGGCGCCGCGCAGGACCTTGCCGTCGATCGCGAGGGCGAGTTGCTCGCCCCGCTTCCGCGTCGCCTGCGCGAACAGCCAAGTACCGAAGGCGACGTCCAAGGCGTCCACGTCGATCGTCTTCAGAAGCAGACGGACCGTCTTTTCGGAGGGCGCCCGATGGATCCCGAGGAAACTGTCGAAGGGCGCTCCCAGACAGGCGAGTAGCGGCTGCGGCAGGTCCGCGATTCTGCCGCCAAGTTCGCGCAGGCATTTCGCGCCTGTCAGCGTCGCGACAAGTATCACCGCTAGGACGAACGATAGGCTGTAGATTCTTCCCCGTGGATCGCGGGGATCGGGAACACGATCCAGCATCGTGAGCAGGCTGGAAATGTCGCACCGCTCTGGATCGAACGGATCGGTGGACATGTCAGGGGCAGGCTGGCATGATGGCACGCGGTGGCCTTCTGTTTTTGCGGACAATGTGGGTTGGCGCTTTCATTGTCCGAGCAGGAGGCCACTTCCGTCACAACGCGGGTGCGAGGCTCCGTCAAAACAAGGCCGTGGCACGCCCGCACCGCTCGAGCGCTCTTCCCGAACCGGCCTGGGAACGTCAGTGTGAGACCCGGCGTCCGTCGCCGTAGCCGGTTCGACTCTCGCCCAGCGCGGTCCCCGCAGGACCCGGCTGCCACGCGCGGGCCTCACGAGCAGCCAGCAGGTTCACTACAATCAGCTATCGATCATGACGGCGTGCTACCTCGCCGAGGCCCTGCATAATATCCCTGACGGAAAACGCCGAGTTTCCGGCACATGTAGTCGATGGGGAACGTGTTCACGCCGTCGGCGGAAGCAGGCTTCCTCGGAGCATGGAGCGAGATGAACTCGAACTTTACTTCCGCTCGCTCGCGAAGAAGCTCGCCGCTTTTTTAGGAAGGCGATGTCCGTCTGTGCCTGCGCGTACTTCTTCCGGAGCTCCTCAAGCTCCGCGCGCTCCGACACCGACAGCGGCCGCTCCTCGGCCTCGCCGTCATCCTTCGCCTTCTTCACCCAGCTTCCCAACGTGGTCTCGTTAATACCCAGACTCTTCGCGACATCGGCCACCGACCGGCCCGAGTCGAGCACCAACCTTACCGCCTCGGCCTTGTACTCCTGAGTGAATTTCCGGCGAGCTGACCCCATGAGCATCCTTCCCTATGAACAGTGAACCTCAAGTTCGCTGTCCACGGAAGCGGGATCGGTCCACTACCGGCTGCGCAGCTACCTATTCTGCGAGCTGTGCGGGCGACGGATGTACGGGCGAACCCCCCGCGGCGACAGCTACTACGTCTGCGCACCGAAGCCGGGCTACACCGCCGAAGGCCATCCCGGCAACATGGCCATCTGGGTGCGCGAGAAGGCGCTTGTGGCCGGGGTCAACGCGTTCCTCGCCGAGCGCGTGTTCGGCCAGTACCGCGCGGACCTCCTGGCGACGCATCTGAAGATGGCCGACTCGGTCGAGCGGCACGACCGCGAACGCCAGATCGCCGCGCTCCGCAAGGCGATCAGCGACAGCGAGGTGAAGAGTAAGCGCCTCATCCGCAATCTTGAGATGACGGACGAGCCGGACCAGGACATGATCCGAGACATCAACGAACGTCGAGCGGAGCTCCGCGCCGAGCGTGACGATCTCCGGCAGTGGCTTGAGGCTCTCGAGGAGCAGGCCGTCCAGGCAGCGAACCCCGACCTGTTGTACTCGCTGCCGGTTGGCCCGGTGGACCTTGACACCCTGCCCGACGAGCTGTCCCGCCGTCTGTTCGAGGCGTTGCGCCTGGAGATCCAGTACAACCGCAGGACCAACATCGCGAGATGCCGGATCACTCTGGTCGGCGAGACCATACCCGCGGCCCACCGCGCCAGTGCTGACGCGGTCGGGTCACCCGCAGCCGGCAAGATCGAGAGAGGGGGTGTGGCTATGATCACAAGACAAGATCAAAAGATCATGCAACATTCTGTACTGTGCCCCCAACGGGGTTCGCAACAGACCCGTGCAGGACTGACCAGCGGTTCGGCGTCAGGGCGGCTTGTCGTCGAGGGCAATTTTAAGCTTCCCGTGCGTGGAGGCGCCCGATGAGCGGGCCGGGCGGTCGTGGCGGCGACGGGACGGGGAACGCCGACGCCCGGTTCGCCAAGGCGTTCGCCGCGGGCCGCGAGATGGGCGACGAGGAAGGCGTCCGCTGCGCGCTCGACCTCCAGGCTCCCTCGCCGAAGCGGCCTTCGCCGCTGTCGAGCCGCGAGCAGGAAGTCGCGAAGCTCGTCGCCCGGGGGCTGGCCAGCCGTGAGATCGCGGCCACGCTGGTCGTTTCCCGGCGCACCGTCGAAACCTACATCCAGAATATCCTGGGCAAACTGGACTTCGGTAACCGCGCCCAGATCGCCGCATGGGTAGCGCGCCGGAAGTGATCAGCGGACCGCGTGTTCGTCCGCGCTTCAGCCGCTGGGAAGCGACTGGCCGGCACCTCACATCACGAGAAGCCCCGATTCGATGGCCCGAACGACGGCCAGCGTCCGATTCGGGCAGTTGAGCTTGGCCAAGATGATGCCGACCGTGCGTTTGACCCCGTGTTCGGAGATGCTCAGCGATCGAGCGACCTGCCGGTTGCTCAGCCCCTCGGCGATCAGGCGCAGTACCTGGTTTTCCCGGGCCGTCAGTGCAATCATCGACGCGTGCTTCGAGGTAATGCCATCACCGGCTTGGTCGGGTGCCGTCACGGATCGTCGCACCAGGGTCGCCGACACATGGAATCGTCCGGCTTCCACGTCGACGATCGCTTCGCGCAGGGTCTCGGGGTGGAGATCCGCCCAGTCCAGGAAGCCCTTCGCGTGATCGACCCAGGATTGCTCGACGACGTCCGCCGAATCCACCATGATCAGGATATGTACGTTGTGGCGGCGCAGCCTTTCGGCGATCTCGTCGGGTAGGGGCTCCAAAGCATTGCTGGACGAAATAATCAGCTGGCCGTTGTAGAACGTGGAGATATCCCCGATATCTGCGCCGAATCGCGCTGTCATCCGGATGTCGAGTGAACGAAGCATTCCCTCGATGCTATATCGGCGAATGTCGTCTTCGATTATCAGCATGATCTGGAAATTGGTATCGAGGGTGCAGGTTGGCATCGCGATCTCGTTTTGCAACGGGGATCGCCCGCCCCGCGGGGAAGCTCTTCTGTCACGCATGTCAGGTATCATCGTGGTATCGATTCCTTGCTATACCCCGAATACAACTGCCACTTGTTCCTGTCATTCCATCCCCCACTTGGCCCAGCTGACGTATGGACGCCTACCTGCTTGAACCGTTTTGCCGCGTCGAGTCCTGAATATTTGACTTTATCGACCAGCATGGCACGGGCTGTGGGAATTGTCCACCCCGATCTGGCAGGTATTTAGTGGCCGCCAACTTGGGTGTGTCCGCTCAGCGGGAGCTCGGTGTAAAGCATCGGGTAAGTGCCGGTCTTGCGGCCGCCCCGGGTGCGCAGGAGCTGCGTTTCGCGTGGTCACCGAGCCGGGGCTGCAGGACGCGGTGCGACGGCCCGTCGGAGGGCATGGAATCCGCTCGGTCGCAACCCTCATGCGGCCATGAAATTTCTCGCATCGCCAGTCCGCCGGAGGCATAAAATCGTCCGGTTCGCAAATACGGCAGAGACATACAATCGGAACTTGACACTCTCGTGGTGTTTACCTATGGTCGCTCGGGTTCCCGTCGATCGACAGCCGAAGGTGCCCATGACCGCGCCTCCAACGCTGCCGAAATTCAGGCAGCAGTTGATTCTTGCGGTCCTCATGTTGTGTTCGTTGCTGATCTGGCTGGACAATACCGTCCTGAGTGCTGCGCTGGAGACCCTTGCCGACCCGGTCCGTGGACTGGGGGCCAATCCCGGAGAGCTGCAATGGGCGACCGGTTCGTACACCCTGGCCTTCGCCACATTGATGTTCACTGCAGGCGCCTTGGGCGATCGGTTCGGTCACCGGACTGTGTCTTCCGGTGGGTTGGTGATCTTCGCCGGGTCTTCGCTGTGGGCGGCGTACGCGAGCGATGCGGGACAGCTGATTGCAGCTCGAGCTGCCATGGGGGTGGGCAGCGCACTGGTCACGCCCGCCATGTTGGCCATCCTCATGTGGACCTTCACCGGCCCCGCGCGGGCGGCCGCGATCGGCATCTTCTCGACATCGGCCGGTGTCGGAATGGCCGTCGGCCCGGTACTGGCGGGGTTCCTGCTCGATCATTTCTGGTGGGGCTCGGTCTTCCTGATCAATGTCCCGGTCGCGGCACTGACGCTGGCCGGGCTCGCCGCGCTGGTTCCGAACTTCCGCAGCCCGACTTGGCGGCCACTGGACCCCGCCGGGATGTTGCTCTCGATCGGCGGGCTCGTGGCGTTGGCCTACGGGCTGATCCGCGCGGGGCAGGTGGCGGTGTGGAGTCGTACCGATGTCTGGGCGCCGATCGTTGCCGGTCTGCTTCTGCTGGCCGTTTTCGTCCTCGTCGAACTGCGGGTCAAGGTGCCCGGCTTCGATCCGCGGCTGCTCGCGCAACGCACGTTCGGTGGCGGCAACGCGGCGCTCGGATTGCTGCTCTTCGCGGTGGCCGCCATCACCTTCTACAACGCGTTCTACCTGCAGGGCGCGCTCGGGTTTTCGCCGATGAAGGCGGGGCTGGCCAACATCCCGACCGCGGTCGGCGCGCTCGCGGGGGCGCCCCTTGCCTCGCGCCTGGTTCGCCGCCTGTCGGTGCGCGTCGTCACCGTGCCGGCCCTGACCGTGGCTGCCCTGACCATGGGCGGGTACGTGTTCCTCGGACTGCAAACCCCGCTCGCGTGGATCGAGATCCTGTTGTTGGTCCAGGGTCTCTCGATCGGCATGGTGATCGGCCCCGTGACGGCCGTATTGATCGGCAACCTGCCGCTGGAACAGGCCGGTGCGGGATCGGCCGTCACCAACACCGTGCGGCAAACCGGCAGTGTTATCGGGATCGCAGTAGGCGGCACGATCCTGTCGATCACGTACCGGCGTGCGATCGAGCCTTCGCTGGCGGGTGCTCCCGGTCCGGTGCAGGATCAGGCACGAGTTTCTGCCGAACAGGCCCGCCACGCCGCCGCCGCTGTCCACCAGCCGGTTCTTGCTCGGGCTGCCGATGATGCGTTCATCCATGCCATGCACGTCGGCGCGGGCTGGATCGCGATCAGCGCACTCCTCGGAGCGGCTGTGCTGCTGATCACCTTGCCTGCTGCCGGGAAGCAGAACGGTCCGATAGCGGAGCCGGACCACGAAGAGGCCGGCAACGCCGAGGCCGCTCCGGTGCTACCAAGTGTGGCGGGGGCGGATCAGTGACGCCGGTGTCCGGGCAAGCCGGCCTGCCGGTGCCGGTCGACGCCGCGTCGAAGGGTGTGCCGTCGGATACCCATACCGTGGTCGCCGTTGCGGACGGCCCTCCTGGCGTCCGGGGCGACAGTCAAGCCACCTACCTGCTCGACCGTCATATGTTCGCCCTGTGGACTTGGTCCTCCCGCGCGGCGGGGGCCGCCCCGCCCGTCGGTGACGTCGAGACGCTTGCCTTGGTGGTCCCGGCGCCGGACCTTTCCAAGTTTGAGGTGGCCGACATCGACTGCGTGCTGACCGAGCCGGACAAGCTCGCCGGCGCGCTCCTCGACTCGCCCGGCCGGTCGGTCGATGCGTGGCGGGCGCGGATCGCGGGCGGCGATGTGCCCCTGCCGATCGCCGGGCATGCCGTTCCCGATGCCACGGGTACCGCCGTGACGTCTGCGGAGTATGCCGTGGCCGTCTTCCGGCACACCACTGCTGTCGCGGCCGAACTGCGCACAGCACTGACCGCCGAGCTGCGGCCCTACCAAATCCGCGGGGTGAGCTGGCTGCGCGAGGCTGTCGACGCACACGGTGGTGCGGTGCTTGCCGACGAGATGGGGCTCGGCAAGACGCTGCAGGCCATCGGCTATCTCGTCGGGCGCGCCGATGAGGGGCCACAGGTGGTGGTGTGTCCCACGTCGCTGGTCGGGAACTGGGCACACGAGATCGCGCGGTTCGCCCCTGATCTGCGGACGGTGATCTGGCGTGGCGGGCCACTGGCGGCGATGGATGACAGGACGGTGGTGCTCACCGGCTATCCGACGCTACGTATACACAGCCCTGTCCTCACGGAGCAGCAGTGGGCCACGGCGGTTTTCGACGAGGCCCAGATGTTGAAGAACCCCCGCACGCAAGTATCGAAGGCCGCGCGAACGATCGCGGCCGACGCGAAGATCGCGTTGACCGGAACGCCCGTTGAGAACCGCCTCGAGGAACTGTGGGCACTGCTCAATCTGGTCGCACCGCAGCTGTTCGGGCACAAGACGCAGTTCCGCCGTCGCTTCATCCGGCCGATCGCGGACGGCTCCCTCGCTGCCGCTGCCCGGCTGCGTGGGGTGATCGAGCCCGTCGTGCTGATGCGGAAGAAGTCCCAGGTTGCCGGGTCACTCCCACCCAAGATCCACGCCGACCTGATCTGCGACCTCACCGAAGAACAGCAGCAACTGTACGACCGAGTGCTGGAGCGGGCGATCGAGGACGGCTTCGGCAGCGGCGCACAGCGCCAGGTCCGGGTGCTGGCCGCTTTGACCGCGCTCAAGCAGGTCTGCAACCACCCGAGCCTGGTCACCGACGACCCGGATGAATCCGACGACCCCGATGAACTGTCGGGGAGGTCGGGGAAGCTCGACCTGTGCACCGACATCGTGGCCAACAACCTCGAAACCGATTCGCCGACACTCGTTTTCACCCAGTATCGGAAGACCGGTGAGCTGCTCGTGCGGCATTTCGGCGAGCAGTTCCGGGTGTCCGTCCCGTTCTTCCACGGCGGGTTGAACCAGGAACAGCGGGCCGACATCGTCCGCCGTTTCCAGGCCGACCATGGTCCGAAAGTGCTGGTGCTCAGCCTGAAGGCCGGGGGTACCGGGCTCACTCTCACCCGCGCAGCCGACGTCATCCACTTCGACCGGTGGTGGAACCCGGCCGTGGAAGCGCAGGCATCCGATCGAGTTCACCGGATCGGTCAAACCCGCACCGTGACCGTCACCACTTTGACCACCAATACCACCGTCGAGGAGCACATCGCGGCCATGCATTCACGCAAGTCCGCGCTATCCTATATCGCCGATATGTCTGATTTCGCCGAATTGGCCCGGCTGGATGACGACCACCTCATCACGACGCTGCGCCGGAAGCGAGACCGCTGACATGCCGGACGACGATTTCGGTTACACGGCGTGGGGGCGGGACTGGGTCCGGCTCGCCCAGCCATTGCGCCAGACGCTGCCCAATCCGCGGTTGCCAAGCGCCCGCAAGCTGGCGCGCCTCGGTGGGGTGCAGGTCACGATCGACGGCCGCATCGTGCGCGGCGTTGTCCAGCGTGGCCGCACCACTTTGGTGGCCTGCATCGAGGTGGCGCCGATGTCCCTGGAGACGGTCATGGGGATCACCGGCCAGCTGCGCGGCGCTCGGCCCATCCTCACCGACGAGGTGCACCGCGCGATCACCGAGGCGGGCCACCCGCCCACACCGGTACTCGCCGGCGTCGACTGCTCCTGTTCGGACGGCACCGGGCGGTGTATCCACGTGCTGGCCGTCTACTACGAAATGGCACGACGCGTCGACGACGACCCTCGAATCGCGCTCGATGTCCAGGACTTCTTCAGCGTCTCGCCGGGTAGCACCCGAGTGCCCACCGCGGCATTGCCGCAGCGGTGGACCGCGCTCAACGCGCTTGACCCGGCCGACTACTTCACGGTGTCAGAGTAGTCGTACTCACACGACGTGCATACGGCGGTAAAAGCGGGCCTTCTCCGATGAAAACGCTGGTCATCCCTGAAGGGGCGGGGCCGGTCAAGGCGACGCTGGGATCTGTTTTGGCTGGTTGTGGGACCCTGCTGGTTTATTCAGGCGGCGAGAGTGCGGTCGAGG
>NZ_CAAAFR010000050.1:63830-85914 GCF_900634745.1 Protofrankia symbiont of Coriaria ruscifolia | reverse complement strand
CCCAGGCCGAAACCGTCACTCCCCGCACGGCTCCTGAATGTTTACGCTAGCAGCCGGGCCGCAGAAGGTTCACGGGCTGCTCCGGCCCGGCTGCCACCAAGCCTTTTCCAACGGCCTTCCCAGGTTTTCCCGAGTATTGTCGGGCCGGTCTTCACCGACCAGTATGAGAAGAGCCAGAAAAATCCAGATGAAAAGTGCCACGCGGTTGGCCGTGAAGGCGGGAAGGCCCGCGGTCGCCGCCAGGCTCATAGCGAGCACCGACGTGGTGAAGGGCCGCTGCGGCCCCGACTGCGCCGGTCGCCCGCTGATCAACGCCCCGACCAGCACAGCCAGCACGAGCGCGAACAGCACCACTCCGACCATTCCACCGACGATGACCACCTCGACCCAGGAACTGTCGTACGGCACGGCGAGCCCACCGGCTCCGTAGCCGAACCAGGGCTGGGTACCGAGGACATAGTCGAATGCCGCACCGGACGCGCCGTTCGACCCCAGTCGACCCGCCGTGTACTTTCCCGCGATGCCGCCGCTGTCGCTTCCACTGAAAAGCGTGGACAGCATCCAGGCGCCGCGCCACCGCGGAATGTCGACCTGAGTGAGGGCAACTCTGATCATCCCTGCCATCCCGACGATGACCAGTACCCGGCGGACCCGCCGGCCCTGGCGTACCGCCTGCCACAGTGCCAGCGGCATGCCGATCAGCAGGAACATCTTCGAAGCGCTCAGGACGCCGCCTACGAGAACTGGTATGGCGACGAGCCCGAGCGGGACCGGCCGGTCCCGGCCGGGCCGACCGAACAAGTAGAGCGCCGCGAACAGCGCGAGAGAATAGGCGATCCCGGCCTCGGCCGGCTGCGCGAAGATTCCGGTCAACCGGCCGTTGCTGAACGCGCGCACGGCGACCGTCGTCTCGAAGGTGGCCGGCCCGTAGCCCCAAAACCTCTGCAGCCAGCCGGTCGGATTGACGAAGAGACCGGTGAACGCAATTATTCCGTTGCCGGCGACCAGCCCTACAAGGACTTTGCACATGACGTCCAGCAGGGCAAGCCGGGTATAGCCGGCTGCCAGCCAGCAGCTCACCAGAAGCAACACGGCCAGTGGGTACAGATAATTGTCGACGCCCGACAGCAGACTGCCGGGAAGAAAGCGACCTGGTTTGGCGGAGCGATCCGGGTTGATTATTATCGAAAATGCTAGAAACGTCCACAGGCCCATGACACACGCGTACAGACCGCCGAACCTCAGTTTCGACGCCAGAAACGGCAGCGCGGCCAGCAGCGACCCGTAGACCGCCAACTGTTCGGTCCTGATGCCATTGGTGAGGTAGGGCCCGAACGCGGCCACGGCGACGATCACAGGCCAGGCGCGTACCAGTAGACGGCGGCGGTCGGCGCGGGGCAGATCCATGTTCAGCATCGGCCGCGGCGGCCTCCATCCTGTTCGTTGCGGGGCCCTGTTTGCCACAAGACGGCAAAGAGTGGCGTTCGCCGCAAGGCGGTAAAAAGCAATGTTCGCCGCGGAGCGGCGGGGAGCAACACGCCGTGATTCATCCGCCGACGGTCACCCGAGCGAGCGGAAAGTGGGGTTCGACGGCCGGGAAGAGGCCGAAAAGCAGGGCGCCGGCCACCGCCGCGGCGAGCAGGACCATCAGTACGGCCTTCGACGCGGGCCCGCCGGGAAGATGACGAAAGATCCATGCGTACATCCGTCACCCCCCGGCCAGTTCGGGTGGCGGCCCGGCCGATTTCAGCCAGGTGCCGGTAAGCTCGCCAAAAACGATCAGCCGGGTGCTGGCCGAGTATTTCGGATTGCAGGTCGTAAACGTCAGAAGGCTCTTCGTGGGCCGCACGCCGGGCTGCTCGGGTACCGGCAGGATCACATCTGTCCGAGCGGGATCGACCACATCCGAACCCGTTACCCTATAGACGAAATAGCGATCCCGTACCTCGACGACGACCGGTTCACCGACCCGCAGCTCGTCCAGCCGGCTGAACGGACGGCCGTATGTGGTGCGATGCCCGGACACGACGAAATTGCCGACCTCGCCAGGCCACGCCGTTCCCGGATAATGCCCAGGACCTTGTCGTAACGCGCCGTCCGACACCCCCTCGACGACAACCGGAGCGTATCCGCTGCCGAAGCGGGGTATATGCAGCACCGCCACACCGTCGCCGACGGCCGGAACCGTCGGCCGGAGCCCCGATGAGCCTCCTGGCCATACCGCCGGGGCCGCGGCCGCCCACTCGCGGGACAACCCGGAGCGCAGCCGGCTCTGGGTTCGCGCCTGCAAGATGTCGGTGACCCACAGCTCGTAGACCACGAAAAGCGCCACCACAAGCCCAGCAGTGATCAATAACTCGCTGAAGCCCCGCACGAGGCGCCCGAGCAGTCCTCCCCCACCGCGTGACGCGGGCTGCCGACCAGATGCAGGCTGCCGACTATCCGCAGTGGCCTGTCTGCCGGGTGGACGCGTCAACCCGGCCCCCGCCACGGCGGGGGACTCACCCGCCTGCGTCCGCGGCCCGGTCCAGGACTCGGGAAGAGGCAGCACAGCACCCATGTGAGTACTTTAAGTCATCAGACGACCACTACCCCACTCAGACCCGCAGAGGTGGCTCCAACCGGTTTGCCGGTGTCAGGGCACAACCGGCCTCAGGGCACAACCATGGGCCGCGTCCGCAGAGCGGGCCGGTATCGATCGGCCTGTCGGTCGAGCATCCATGCCAATACACCGATCACCATAACCGCGACCAGCACACCACCGATGACATCGGTGGCGTAGTGGTAACGCAACACGATGACGCCAAGGCCGACGCCGGCACCGAAGACGGCGGCCACATACCAGAGCAGAATGCGCACGAACCCTGGAAGCCTCCACCGCAGTGCCGCACCGGGTAGCAGGAGCAGCACGAGGACGGCCGCGACCGCGCAGGCACCGGTGGTGTGTCCGCTGGGGAAGGCAAGCCCTCCGCTCAGCCGGCGGTCGATCAACGGCTTGAGAACCCACTGCGTGAGCGCTCCGGCCGACGGCGGCCCGGACAGGCTGAGCAGGGCGGCCCGGTGAACGCGAAGCGCCACGCACAACCCTGCCAGCGCGACGGAGGCCAAGGCGACGTTTCCCGGGTTCCCGAGCTGGATGACCGTCTGGAACAGTTGCCACTGCCGGCCGAAGCGATGGACCAGCCGCGGGTCGATCACCCCATCGATATAGCTGGGGCCGCGCCGGCCCGCCAGCTCCCAGGACAAAACCCCCAGGACGAGCAGGCACGGCAGCACGATCAGCGCCCACAACCGCTGGCGCAGCAAGGGCGGCAGCAGCGGAATCGGCGATACCAGCGGTATGGGCGGCGATACGGCGGATCGCGGCGGCGGATGTTGAAGGTGCTGGCTCATTCGCGCCCCCCGGCGCAACAGGCTTGCGGACCGTCACGGTGTCGCTGAGCAGCCTCACACGCGCCACGGGTTCATCGCCAACCGAGACGGTCGACCTTCAACACAAGATCGAAAATCCTGGATCAGGACACGCGATCATCAGCACTCGCCCACCTCGCGGACAGCCAGGATCGCGGCTACGGCTACGGCTACGGCTACGGCTACGAAAGCCAACGACGCCAGCGCGTTGATGAAGCCGTCCGGAATGTGCATGGTCACCCAGACAAGCCTGAATACGCCCATGGACGACCGCCCCGACCCAACACCACGGAAGTAGAGCGGAAAGTAACACGGCGCCGAGAAACACCCACTGCCAGCCGCTGCGGGCAGGCCCGTGCCTCCCGGGCTGCGAGATACCCCTGACGTCCTTTACTCCAGGTAGTCACGCAGTTTCTGTGACCGGGACGGGTGACGCAGCTTCGACAGCGTCTTCGACTCGATCTGCCTGATGCGTTCGCGGGTGACCCCGAACTCCCGACCGACCTCCTCCAACGTACGCGGGTGCCCGTCGGTCAGCCCGAACCGCAGCTGGATGACCTTCTTCTCCCGGTCGGAGAGCGTGTGCAGGACCGAGTCGAGCTGCTCCTGCAGCAGGATGAAGCTGGCCGCGTCAACCGGCACGACCGCGTCGCAGTCCTCGATGAAGTCACCGAGGTGGGAGTCCTCCTCCTCACCGATCGGCGTCTCCAGGGACACCGGCTCCTGGGACACCTTGAGGATCTCACGCACCTTGTCGGGCGTGAGGTCCATCTCCTTGGCGATCTCCTCAGGACTCGGTTCACGACCCAGGTCCTGCAGGAGCTGCCGCTGGATGCGGATCAGTTTGTTGATCGTCTCGACCATGTGCACCGGAATGCGGATGGTGCGCGCCTGATCGGCGATGGCACGAGTGATCGCCTGACGGATCCACCAGGTGGCGTAGGTGGAGAACTTGTAACCCTTGGTGTAGTCGAACTTCTCCACAGCGCGGATCAGACCGAGGTTGCCCTCCTGGATGAGGTCCAGGAACAGCATGCCACGGCCCACGTAACGCTTGGCGATCGACACCACCAGCCGCAGGTTCGCCTCGACGAGCTTGCGTTTGGCGATCTGCCCGTCACGCTCGATCGCCTCGAGGTCGCGGCGCATCTGCGGAGCGGTCTTGCGGGTGGCCGCCGCGAGCTTCTCGGAGGCGAACAGGCCGGCTTCGATCCGCTTGGCGAGGTCGACCTCCTCCTCGGCGGTCAGCAGCGGAACCTTACCGATCTCCTTGAGATACATGCGTACCGGGTCGGAGGTCGGCGCCTTGAGCGCCAGCTCCTCCTCCTCACGACGACGCCGGGCGAGCAGGTCACTGTCCTCGGCGTCCTCCCCACCCGCCTCGAGAATCTCGATGCCCTCGTCGTTGAGGACCTGTAGGACGGCGTCGGTCTGCTCCGGCGGCAGCTCGGCCGCCTGCAGGGCGACCGTGACGTCCTCGGTAGTGAGGAAACCGATCTCCTTGCCTCTGGTGATGAGGTCCTTGACCTCGTCCACCTGGGCTTCGCGCGGTAGGACGGCTGGACTCATGGTCGGAATCTCGTCACTTCCTTCTCGGGATCGACCCAGGTTACGCGGCACCCAGGCCCCGCTCCCGGAGTTGGCGCTTGTGCTGTTCCAAGGCGATCAACTCACCATATGCGTGCTTGAACGTCTCGGCGTCGGTTACGGGATTGAGCCGCTGCACACGCGACTTCAGATCCGCAATGCGACGGGTCACCTGCAACTCCTGTACGCGTGACATCTGCTCATCGACATACCGGTCATCCACATCGTGGTCACAGAACACCGCCTCCACGGCAAGCTCGATGACGAACCGCCGAAGCTCGTCCTGCCCGGCCGCCTCCGCCACCGCGGAAACCCAGGTCGAGACGTCACCAGCGGCGGACAGACCGGCGCACACACCGCCTGCGGCGGCGATGACCTCACGGACGCCGTGATGCGCCCGAACCGTGAACAACTCCGGCGACAACGTGTCGAACACCGGACCGGCAAGCCCCGGATACTGCAGGGCGACCTTGAGCACCTCCCGTTCGACCGCCACGACGGCGTCGTCCGCGACGGCATCGCGCTGACGCGACCGGTCCGGCCGGTCGACTCGGCCGCGGACGGGGCCGTCGAGGGACGCCACACCACCGATGCCACCACGTGGCTGATGCTCAGCGACCCGCCGCACCACGAACTCCTCGTCCAAGAAACCAAGCCAGTTATCCAGATTAACCGCGTAACGGTGTCGTAGCCCCCGGTCTTTCAATCTGTTGATCAGAGGTGCGGCCGCGTCGAGCGCCGCCAGGCGTCCCTCCGTGGTGTTGAGATCGAACCCGGTCAGCTTCCCGCGGATGGCGAACTCCACCAGCGGGACGCGGGCGGCGACCAGGTCGCACACGGCCGCGTCCCCCCGCTGGATTCGCAGATCGCACGGGTCCAGCCCGGACGGCTCGATCGCCACGAAGGTCTGGGTGACGAAGCGTTCCTCGAACTCGAACGCACGGATGGCGGCCTTGCGACCCGCCTCGTCGCCGTCGAAGGTGAACACGACCTCACCGCGGTGTTCGCTCTGATCCATCAGCAACCGCCGCAGCACTGTCACGTGCTCGCTGCCGAACGCGGTGCCGCAGGAGGCGACCGCGGTCGGCACGCCGGCGAGATGACAGGCCATCACGTCGGTGTAACCCTCGACGACCACAACCTGATACCGCCGGGCGATCTCCCGTCGGGCGATGTCGGCCCCGTAGAGCAGGTTTGCCTTCTTGAACAGCGGAGTCTCGGGCGTGTTGAGGTACTTGGGCCCGGGGTCGTCGGCGGCGAGCCGGCGGGCGCCGAAACCGACCACGTCCCCGGCAAGGTCGTGGATCGGCCAGACCAGCCGGCGGTGGAACCGGTCGATGAGGCTGCCGCGGCTACTCTGCTTGGCCAGGCCACCGAGGACGAGCTCCGCGGCGGTGAAGTGCCGGCCCATCAGATGGCGGGTGAGGGTGTCCCAGCCGGCGGGCGCGTAACCGACGCCGAAACGCGCCGCCGCCTCCCGGTCGAAGCCGCGGGCGGAGAGGAAATCCCGACCGTCACCTGCGTCGGCGGACTCCAACCGCTCGGCGTAGAACTCCGCGGCCACCCGGTGGGCGTCGAGGAGCCGCTGCCGCTGGCTGGTGACCGCGCGGCTGGTCACCCCTCCGCCTTCGTAGGTGAGGGTGATCCCGGCACGGCGGGCGAGCCGCTCGACCGCCTCCGGGAAGGACAACCCGTCGATGGCACGGACGAAAGCGATCACGTCGCCACCGACGCCGCACCCGAAGCAGTGGTAGGCACCGACCTGCGGCCGGACGTTGAACGACGGTGTCTTCTCGTCGTGGAAGGGACACAGACCCCGCAGCTGGCCGCTGCCGACGGGACGCAACTGCACGTAGTCGCCCACGATGTCGGCGAGCGGCGAGCGGTCACGCACGGCAGCGACATCGGCGTCACGGATGCGTCCGGCCACACGTCCCTCCCTGCGTCCCGGGTGGAGCGCCAGCGGGCTGATGTCGCGGAGGTCCGGCGCACCCCGTGTCACCACCGGCCGCCTTCGGCCCTCCAGGAGACTGCTTAGGACCCCGCAGACCCGCATTCTTCCTCGATGTTACTTGTCATCTGCACCGCAGTGCCGATCTTACGACCGCAGCATGTGACACGCCGTGTCCCGGACACTCCCAACGGACCGCCAGCACAGGGTCACCGTCGCGGATCCCGGCACGGCGGCCGCCGGCACAGAGCTCCCATCACAGGGCTGCCGGCCAGCGCCGACCGGTCAGCTGCGCGTGGCGGCGGCCGGCGCTCGCATCGGTGAGACGAGCGATCTGATCGACGACGACCCGTAGCCTCGCCGCGTCGTCGGGCGCGGCGGCCCAGGCCGGACGCAGCAGCGGGTCGAGCGCGTCCGGCGCACGCACAACCAGCAATGCGAGCAGCTCCGCGATGACCTCCCGCTGGCGCCGTTGGCGGTCGCGCGCATCCCGGCGGTCCATGACGAAGTAAGCGGTCACCCCCTTGAGCAGCGCGCACTCGGCGACGGTCTGCGCGGGGACGACCAGATCGGAGTGGTAGCGGCACAGCGGCAGGTCGCCGTACACCTCCCGGGTGGCGCGGACCGCCGCGACGCACAGGCGCGCGATCAGCTCGCTGGTCATCATCCGCACCGCACGCAGCGCGCTCGGCGTACTGACCGGCCCGGTCACCCACCAGGGCTGTCGACGTAGCCGGTCCAGCGCCTCGCCCACCGCCACCGCCGGCGCCGCCGGGTAGCGCGGTGCGGTCGAGGCGACCAGGTCGGCCCGCTGCCCCGGATCCTCCAGCCGGCCCAGGTCGATCAGACCCGCGACCACTCCGTCCTCCAGGTCGTGGACGCTGTAGGCCACGTCGTCGGCCCAGTCCATGATCTGGGCTTCCATGCAGCGCCGGCCCACAGGCGCACCGTCCCGGACCCAGCCGAAGATCGGCAGATCATCGGTGTAGACACCGAACTTCGGTGTGTCGGGCCGCCGTGCCCACGGATACTTCAAGGAGGCGTCCAGGGTGGCCCGGGTGAGGTTCAGGCCGGCGTCACACCCGTGGACATCAACGACCTTGACCTCCAGACGGGTCAGCTCCCGCAGACTCTGCGCGTTGCCTTCGAAACCCCCGCAGTCACGAGCGGCCGCGTCCAGCGCGGCCTCACCGTTGTGGCCGAAGGGGGGATGGCCGATGTCATGGGCGAGGCAGGCCGCATCGACCAGGTCCGGGTCGGCACCCAGCGAGCGCGCCAGGCCCCGTCCGACCTGGGCGGTCTCCAGGGAATGCGTGAGGCGGGTGCGCGGGAAGTCGTCGTCGAGCGGGCCCACGACCTGAGTCTTGCCGGCCAGCCGACGCAACGCGCTGGAATGTAGGACACGCGCACGGTCCCGCTCGAACCAGTTCCGATCGTCCGGTGTACTCTTCTGTCGCTCCTCGCCCCAACGGACTACGTCGGACGCTCTGTACCACCTCTCGGCCACCAGCTGAGCGTATAGGCGCGATTTCCGCACGTCCGAGGTGCGAAGCGGCGATACTTTGTGGTCAGCCCTCCCAACTTCGGCCCGGAGGCCCGCCGTGGACAAGATCATTAGATACGGTCTCATCGCGTTCGTCATTTTTTTCGTTGTGAGCTTTCCCGCGAGTGCCGCCAGCATCATCGAACGGGCCATCAACGGCTTGGAGTCCGTCGGTAACGGTCTGTCCAATTTTGTCACCGACACGGTTCTGTGAAGCGGTGTGAACCGCCAACCCGATCCGGGAGACGATGGCGATGGTGAGAATCCGGATCCCTGACCCCACCGCCAGGGACGACAAGTACCTCGCCGCCCGCGAGCGGCTGGTCGTGAAGGTCCGGATGCACTGGGCAATCCTGCTGCCCGTCTTTCTGCAGACCATGGCGTCCATCGTCGGCGTGATCCTGCTCGCGATTCTGCTGAACCGTCTGGACGTCGGCGGGTACGTTTCCGCGCTGCCATGGTGGTTCGCACTCTTCATGATCTTCAGGATGCTCTGGAAAGTCGCCGACTGGCACTTCGAGCACCTGATGGTCACGGACAAGCGCCTCCTGAAGGTGTCCGGGATCTTTTTTCGCAAGGTGCAGACCATGCCACTGGAGAAAGTGACGGACCTCACCTACAACCGGGATCCAATGGGTCGGCTGCTGGGATATGGCGAGTTCATTGTCGAATCGGCCGGGCAGGACCAGGCCCTGTCGAAGATCCAGTTTTTGCCTCGGCCGGACCGGCTCTACCTGACGATGTGCGACATGATGTTCGGAGGTGCCCCGGCGCCCAGCGGCTCGGACGACTGAAGCTTCTCGGACGCCGCCTTCGGCGTCCGCGCCTCTCCCCGACGCCGGCTTCGGCGTCTGAAGGCTTGTTCCGAACGGCCTCCCTTCCATGACGAGACCCCGCACCCGCTCCTCGGGCGCGGGGAACTCTTTGTGTCCGGTAAGGCTTGCCCGGTCCAGCTTGCTGGTCAGTGCAGCAGGGCTCGGGCTGCCTCCACGATGTGGCCCGAGGCGATGCCCGCCGCGTCGAGCAGCTCGGCCGGTGTGCCCGACCCGGGTAGTTCGCGGACGGCGAGATGACCGAGCCGGACCTGCACCCCGGCCGCGGCCACCGCCTCAAGGACTGCGCTGCCCAGACCCCCCTCGGGGTAGTGGTCCTCGACCACGACGAGACGGCCACCGGTCGCCCGCGCCGCGTCCGCCACGGTGACGACGTCCACCGGCTTGACCGAGTAGAGATCGATCACCCGGGCTGAGATCCCCTCGGCCGCGAGCACATCCGCTGCGGCCAGGCAGTGGTGCAGGGTGACACCAGCACCGATCAGGGTGACCGTGTCGCCGTCCGACCGGCGCAGCACCTTGGAACCGCCGACGGTGAAGGACTCCTGCGGCCCGTAGATCACCGGGTAGGCACCCCGGGTTGTGCGCAGGTAGCTAACCCCGTCCAGATCGGCCATGAGCTCGACGAGCTTGACCGCGCTGGTTGCGTCGCTGGGGTAGAGGACGTGCGAGCCGTGTACCGCTCGCATCATCGCCAGGTCTTCCAGGGCCATCTGGGACGGGCCGTCCGGGCCGATCTCGACTCCGGCGTGCGAGCCCGACAGGCGGATGTTCGCCTGAGAGATCGCGGCCATCCGGATGAAGTCGTAGGCGCGCGAGAAGAACGCGGCGAACGTGGATGCGAACGGAACATAACCCCGTACCGACAGCCCGACCGCGGCCGCGACAAGCTGCTGCTCCGCGATGAAGATTTCGAAGAAACGGTCCGGATGGGCCTTGGCGAAGTCCTCGGAATAGGTGGAGTTGCTGACCTCGGCGTCCAACGCCACCACGTCCGGCCGGGCGCCGAGGACGGTGATCGCCTCGCCGTATGCCTTGCGGGTCGCGACCTTCGCACCGAGGGAGTAGGTCGGCAGTTCCACCTCGACCGGCGCCGAGGGCGCCGGCCGCTGGACGGAGGCGGGCGGCAGCGGACCGCGGACGTGCAGGTGGCGCTCACCACCGAGCTCGGCGATCGCGCGCTCGGCCATGTCGGGCGGCAGCGGCTTGCCGTGCCATCCCTCGGCGTCGGCTGTCTCGGAGAAGCCCTCACCCTTGCGGGTGCGGGCGAGGACGACCACCGGCCGGTCGGATCTGGATGCCTCGGCCAGGACCTCGTCGATCGCACCGACGTCGTGTCCGTCGACCGCGAGCGCCTGGCATCCGAACGCCTCGATCCGGCGGGCGTAGGCGTCGAGATCCCAGCCGAGCTCGGTCGGGCCCCGCTGGCCGAGCCGGTTGACGTCCACGATCGCCGTCAGGTTCGACAACTGGTAGTAGGCTGCCTTGTCCAGCGCCTCCCAGATGGATCCCTCGGCCATCTCACTGTCTCCGCACAATACCCACACCCGGTAGGGAAGCCGGTCAAGGAAACGGCCGGCAAGCGCCACCCCGACCGCGTCGGGTAGTCCCTGCCCGAGCGAGCCGGTGGCCACGTCGACCCATGGCAGGATCGGCGTCGGATGCCCCTGCAGACGCTGACCGTGACGACGGTAGCCGGTCATCAGCTCGTGGTCGGATACCACGCCGACGGCCTTGAACATCGCGTACAGCAACGGGGACGCATGCCCCTTGGAGAAGATCAGATGGTCGTTGGCCGGGTCGCCCGGGTTGTCCCAGTCGTACCGCAGGTGTCGCCCGACCAGCACCGCCATCACGTCCGCGGCCGACATCGACGACGTCGGGTGGCCCGACCCCGCGGACGTCGAGGCCCGGATCGAGTCCACCCGCAGCTGCCGAGCCAGCTCGCGGATCTGGTCGAGATCGGTCGAGTCGATCGCGATCTCGGACACGGGAGTTGCCACACCAGCCTCCTGTACGCCTGCATATCCGTGCATGAGCAGTAATGGAAGGTAGCTATCCAGCCGCGTTACGGACACAGATCCTGCGGTAGCACCGGATGCCTTCAGGGCGTTCACGCCGTCCGCCACAGGCAGTCACACGTCGCAGGCGACCCTGAACCCCATGACCACCAAGCCCTATGACTGTCCGTCTCCTATGCGGGTGCCCGCCATTGCCGACCGTCCGCCTGCCCGGGAGAACACGCTTGAACGATGTGAGCTCTACCCCGGGTTTCACCGTCCCGAACGGTACCAGCGGGCAAGCTTCACGGCCGCGGCACGCAGAACCCGCCCGCCGGATCGGACCGGGCTTCGGACCTGCTCGTCTAGATCGCGCCGGGCGCGGCACCGACCGGCGTCGCCCGATGAAAGAGCTGGTAGAAGCGGTACGCAGCGCCTTCCCGGGCAATGTAGCGCAGCGTGGTGGCAAGACCGCGGGTGGCCGGGCCAGTCTTGACCGGCGAGGTGACCGCGTCGATATCAAGATCACGAGCGATGGTCCGCGAGCGCAGCGAGTGCCACGGATCGGTCACGATCACCGCTGACCGCCAGCGGTTCACCAGCATAATCTTTGCTACTGCCCGCAATGATCCCAGCGTGTCCCGCCCCTCACTCACCCCTACTGCAGCAGCGACCGGGACGCCGCGGGAGGTCAGGTAGCTCGCTGCGGCCTGCGCCTCGGTGTAGAGGTCACCGGCCTGGGATCCCCCGACCGTCACGATCCGGGGAGCGACACCGGCGCGGTAGAGGGCCAGAGCATGGTCGAGACGGGCCGCGAACACGGCGGACGGGCGACCGTTGAACTGGGAGGCACCGAGCACGATCAGGACGTCCGACCGGCGCTGATCGTCCGAACGCCCCACCACCCATATCTGGATCATCGTGACAAAACTGATCATTACCCCGGCGAGAGCAAGGACCATGACCACCCGCAGCAGCCAGACCCACCAGCGCGCGTGCAACCATCGCGCCGTCCGCTGCCGCAGGGTAATAGCCACAGGCAGTCACGGTATGCCCAAATCAGCGTAAGACGACGGGTGCTCTGTCGCACAGTTACAGGGTTACCCCTCGGGGTCTCCGAGCGCGCGAGAAGAACGAAGAACCATGATCGCACGCTCTTCGGCCAGCTAGCGGTCGAGGACGGCGGCCCGACCGGCTTCCAGCCGGGCGACCGGTAGACGAAACGGAGAACACGACACATAGTCGAGCCCGAGCCGGTGAAAGAAGTGCACGGAGTCCGGGTCGCCTCCGTGCTCCCCGCAGACACCGAGTTTGATCTCCGGTCGGGCCGCCCGCCCCTCGTCGACTGCAAGCTGTACCAGCCGGCCGACCCCATCACGGTCCAGCGACTCGAACGGGGACACGCCGAAGATGCCCAGATCGAGGTAGCGGGAGAAGAACGACGACTCGACGTCATCGCGGGAGAAACCCCAGCTCATCTGGGTCAGGTCGTTCGTCCCGAACGAGAAGAACTGCGCGGCCCCGGCGATCTGGCCCGCGGTCAGCGCCGCCCTCGGCACCTCGATCATCGTACCGATCAACGCCTGCACGTCGACCCCGGTCTCCACGGCGACCTCTTCGAGCACCTGCTCGGCCTGCTCGCGGACAACCTCCAGTTCCTGGACCGCGCCCACCAGCGGCACCATGATCTCTAGACGCGGGTCCCCGCCGCGCCCGCGGCAGATGGCCGCCGCTTCCGCAATCGCACGTACCTGCAGGGCGACCAGACCCGGGATGAGCAGTCCGAGACGCACCCCGCGCAGCCCGAGCATCGGGTTCTGTTCGTGCAGGCGGCGGACCGCCACCAGTAGCGCGGCGTCACCGTCCGCGACAGGCTCGCCGGTCGCCGTGGCGACACCCACCCGCACCGACAGCTCGGTGAGGTCGGGCAGGAACTCGTGCAACGGAGGGTCGAGGAGCCGGACCGTCACGGGCAGACCGTCCATCGCCGTGAAGATCGCAACGAAGTCGCCGCGCTGCAGTGGCAGCAAGGCGGCCAGCGCGGCGTCGGCCTCCTCGTCACCGTCGGCGAGGATGAGCCGTTCGACCAGTTTCCGGCGCTCGCCGAGGAACATGTGTTCGGTCCGGCACAGTCCGATACCGACGGCTCCGAACCGGCGAGCACGCTCGGCGTCCTCGGTGGTGTCGGCATTGGCGCGCACAGCGAGCCGGGCGGCGCCATCCGCGTGGGTCATGATCCGGTGAACGGCGTCGACCAACGAGTCGGAACCGTCCGCGACCAGGTTCCCCTCGAAGTACTCAACGACCGGGGAGGGCACCACCGGCACCTCACCGAGGTAGACCGCGCCGGACGACCCGTCGATCGAGATCACGTCCCCCTCGTGGACGACGACACCGCCCGGTGCGACCGCTTGCCGCCGGTGGGCGTCGACGTCGATCTCCTCGGCCCCGCACACGCAGGTCTTGCCCATACCGCGAGCGACCACCGCGGCGTGCGAGGTCTTCCCACCACGCGAGGTCAGGACGCCCTGCGCCGCGATCATGCCATCGAGGTCGTCGGGATTGGTCTCCCGGCGGATCAGGATGACCGGAATACCGGCGGCCGCGAGTTCCACGGCCCGGCCGGAATCGAAGACGGCCTGCCCGACGGCGGCCCCGGGGGATGCGTTCATACCCTGGGCGATCCGGTCCGCCCGCCCGCCCGCGGCGAACCGCGGGAACATCAGCTGGGCGAGCTGGGCACCGGTGACCCGTGTCAACGCCTCGTCCATGGTGATCATACCCTCGTCGACGAGCTGGACAGCGATCCGGAAGGCTGCGCCGGCGGTGCGCTTTCCGATCCGTGTCTGCAACATCCACAATTTGTTGCGTTCGATGGTGAACTCGATGTCACACAGGTCGCGGTAATGCTGCTCGAGGGTCGCCATAATGGACAACAAACGGTCGTACGCGGGCGGGTCGATGGACGCCAACGCCGTGAGCGGCAGTGTGTTCCGGATGCCCGCGACGACGTCCTCGCCCTGGGCATTCTGCAGATAGTCGCCGTAAACGCCCTGGTCGCCGTTTCCCGGGTCCCGGGTGAACGCCACTCCGGTGCCTGAGTCCATACCCAGGTTACCGAACACCATCGCGACCACGTTGACCGCGGTGCCGAGATCCGCGGGAATGCGTTCCTGGCGGCGGTAGAGGCGGGCGCGTTCACCGTTCCAGGAATCGAAGACCGCCCGGATCGCCAGGTCCAGCTGTTCCCGGGGGCCCTGCGGGAAGTCCCGTCCGGTCCGGTCGCGGATAATCGTCTTGAACATCTCCGCCAGCCCACGCAGGTCGGCCTCGTCGAGATCCAGGTCGTTACCTGCCCCGCGGGCCTTCTTCGCCGCGTCGACAGCGTCGTCGAACAGCTCACCGTCCACCCCGAGGACGGTCCTGCCGAACATTGCCAGCAGGCGCCGGTAGGAGTCCCAGGCGAAACGCGGCGAGCCGGACTGCCTGGCCAGACCGGGCACCGAGGCGTCCGACAAACCGATGTTCAGGACGGTGTCCATCATTCCCGGCATGGAGAACTTCGCGCCCGAACGCACCGAGACGAGCAGCGGATCGTCGGTCTGACCCAGCCGCCTGCCCATTGCCTGTTCAAGTGTGTGCAGATGCTCGCCGACCTCGTCGCGCAACGCGTCCGGCTCTTTGCCGTGCGCAAGATACTCACGACAGGCAGCGGTGGTGATCGTGAAACCGGCCGGGACGGGAAGCCCCATGTTCGTCATCTCGGCGAGATTGGCGCCCTTACCACCGAGCAGATCCTTGAGATCCTTGTTCCCCTGGTGGAAGTCGTACACATAGGTGGTCATGGCCGCCCTCTCGTGTCCCCGCCTCCCGCGAACCACCGCCGAATCGACCGTGCCACGTCACCCCGGCTCGCGCAGGTCACAGACAGATCTGCGACTCCTCTCCCGACTTGTCGCCCGGCAGTCCGTCGGATTGGCCCCTGATGGCCCAGGAGCTTACCGTCCCGGGTTGCCTTAAAGCGTGTTTGAGAACCATCCGTCCGACTCACCCCGTCCGGCTGGCTTCTGGCCATGCTCTCGATCGAACCGACACGACTCGTCCGATGTCGGTTCTCGTCCGGTGATGGAATTACCACATATTTATGGTAAAGCGTTCTCAACCGGATAAACGAGAAGGATATTGGAGGTATCGGAACAATGAACAGAGTTCGTACAGATATCAAACCCCGTCAGCCGGGGACCCGTCGGGCATGACGGACGGACCATGATGCACACCGACACACTCGGACCAGCAGCGCTGGAGGAGGAGGACGCCGTGCGAGGTCGCCGGGTTCTCGGGCTCGCGCTTGCCGGGCTGCTCGCTCTGGGCGTCATCGCGGTGATCATTATCCCACGGACCCGATCCACTCCGAACGAGAACAAGACCACGGTTCGTGCGCTGGTCTCGTCGGAGAAGCAGTCCTTCTTCGCCGATCCGGACGTGGTTACCGCCCTCGACCGGGCCGGTTACCGACTTGAGATCACTTCCGCCGGATCGCGTGAGATCGCCACGACCCGCGAACTGTCCGGTTTCGATCTGGCCTTTCCGGCCGACGGACCGCAGGCCGAGCGCATCAGGCGCGATCGTAAGATCAGCACATCCTATGTGCCCTTCTTCACACCCATGGCGATAGCCACCTTCTCCCCGATCGCGACACTGCTGACCACCGCGGGTGTCAGCACTCGGGACGGCGACCACTACCTGTTCGACATGCGCAGGTATCTCGACCTGGTGGCAAAGGACACCCGGTGGTCGCAGCTACCCGGGAACAACCTCTACCAGACCGACAAGTCCATCCTCATCAGCTCGACCGACGTGCGGACGTCGAACTCGGCCGCCCTCTACCTGGCGATCGCGTCCTATGTGAGCAATGGTGGGAACGTCGTCACCGATGCCGGGACGGCCGACCGGATCACGGACAGGCTCGCGCCCCTCTTTCTCAAACAGGGCTATCTGGAGTCGTCGTCCCAGGAGCCGTTCGACGACTTCATGACCATCGGCATGGGGAAGACGCCGATGGTCATGATCTATGAAGCCCAGTTCAGAGCCCACGCGCTCGCCAGGGACGGTTCGCTGACCAGTGAGATGGTACTGATGTACCCGAATCCGACCATCTACGCCAAACACACCGTCGTTCCGCTCACCCCCGCCGGCGACGCGGTCGGACATCTGCTGACAACTGACCCGCAGCTGCAGCGCCTCGCCGTGCGGCACGGGTTCCGCACCGCGGACGCCGGCTACGGCCGGCAGTACGCCGCCGAACGCAGGACCAGCCCCGCACCGCAGCTGGTCAACGTCGTCGAACCACCGAGCGCGGAGACATCCGAGCGAATGATCAGTCAAATCGAGACGCGGTACAAGAAGGGCCCGGGTTGATGAGCCTGCCACCGACGACACCGACACCGGCACCGTCGCCGGGTGCGGGCGACCCCGGCGCGCAGCTGGTCCTGGTGCCGCCCGCGCCCGTCGCGCCGGTCACCCCCGACCAGGCCGGGCCGGCCGTCCCGATCAGCGCGGAAGCGGTTTCGCGCCTGGCCGACCAGGCGGTGGCCTTCGCCGACGCGCTGGTCGGCGTCGACCCGACCTCGCCCGCCTTCACGTCCAAGGTTGCCGCGGTGCACCGGATGGGTGAGAAGGAGATCCGCGCGTCCGCGTCGGTGTCCAACCGGCTGCTGGACAAGCCGACGCGGGCGATGAACTCCGGTGCCTTTGACGCGGCCTCGTCGGTGTCGACGTCCCTCGTGGAGCTACGCAGGGTGGTCAGCGACCTTGATCCGTCCAAGGCGAACCTACTGGGCCCGAAAAAACTGCTCGGCGTGATCCCGTTCGGGAACCGCCTGCGGGACTACTTCGCCTCCTACCGGTCGTCACAGGCGCATCTGGACGCGATCCTGCACTCACTGCAGAACGGGCAGGAAGAGCTGCGGCGGGACAACGCCGCGATCGAGCAGGAAAAACACAACCTGTGGACGACTATGGGCAAGCTGCGCGAATACACCCAGCTGGCCTCGAACCTCGACGCCGAGCTCGTCACCCGGATCGACCGGATCGACCGGATCGAGGCCGGCGATCCGGACCGGGCACGGGCACTTCGCGAGGACGTCCTGTTCTACGTGCGGCAGAAACACCAGGACCTGCTCACCCAGCTCGCGGTCAGCGCGCAGGGCTACCTCGCCCTGGAGATGATCCGGCGCAACAACCTCGAACTGATCAAAGGTGTGGACCGGGCCAGCACGACGACCGTCGCGGCGCTTCGGACCGCAGTGCTTGTCGCGCAGGCCCTGGCCAACCAGAAGCTGGTGCTCGACCAGATCGCCGCGTTGAACGAGACGACCGAGCGCATCATCATCGGCACCTCGGAGCTGCTGCGGCAGCAGACCGTCGAGATCCACGGGCAGGCAGCGTCCTCGACCGTGTCGGTGCAGGCCCTCCAGCAGGCGTTCGCCAACATCTACGCCACGATCGACACGATCGACGGATACAAGACCGCCGCCCTGGCGACCATGCGAACCACGGTGGAGGCGTTGTCCGACGAGGTGGGAAAGGCAGCCGCATACCTGGACCGGGCCGCTGCGACCGCTCCCGCCAAGATCGCCCAGGCCACGGCCGGGGAGCTGGAGATCTCCGGCGGCGGGCAGTGACCGGCTACCGTCTGCGCGCGGTCGCGTTCGGTCTTCTCGCCGCGTGCGCGTGCGCGTTCACCGTGACCGCCTGCGGCTCCGATCCCGACCCGCGGCCGGGACCCGGCCCGGGCAAACCGGGTGTGCTGCGGATACTCGCCGGGTCGGAAACCGCCGACGTCGAGCCGCTGCTGGACGACCTGCACGCGGCCACCGGGGTCACGGTGAAGCTGACCTACACCGGAACACTCGACGGTGCCGAGAAAATCATCGGGCGTTCCTCGGGCGCGGACGCCACATGGTTCTCCTCCGACCGTTACCTGCGCCTGTTGCCCGGTGGTGCGACAGCGGCCGGCACCCGTACTCCGATCATGACATCGCCGGTGGTCCTCGGCGTCCGGACCTCACTCGCCACAAAGTTCGGCTGGACGGGCAGCACGAATGTCACCTGGGCGGACGTCGCCGCGAAGGTCGCCTCCGGCGAGCTGACGTACGCCATGACGAACCCGGCGGCATCCAACTCCGGGTTCAGCGCACTGGTAGGTGTCGCGGCCGCACTCGCCGGGACATCGGACGCGCTGCGGACCTCCGACGTCCGCCACGACGCCCTGACGTCGTTCTTCTCGGGACAGACGCTCACCGCTGGCAGCTCGGGCTGGCTCGCCGACGCCTTTGTCGCCAGGCCTCAGGACGCCGGCGGAATGATCAATTACGAATCGGTGCTGTTGTCCCTGCAACGCTCCGGCCGTCTGCGCGAGCCGCTCACCATCGTCTACCCCAAGGACGGCATCATCACGGCCGACTACCCCATGCTCCTGCTCGACCCGGCCCGGCAGGACGAATACACCCGGGTGGTGAACTGGCTGCGCAGCCCGGCGGTCCAGCGGCGGCTGCAGACCGACACAAACCGCCGCCCGGCCGTCCCGGGCGTCGCGCTCGACCCGCGGTTCGCCGCGACCACCCTGCTCGAACTACCCTTTCCCGCCACCCAGGCGGTCGCCGACGAGCTGCTCACCTCCTACTTCGACCGTTTCCGCCGGCCGTCACACGCGATCTTCGTACTGGACGTGTCCGGTTCCATGGCCGGCCAGCGCCTGGCCGACCTGACATCCGCGCTGGCGGGACTCGCCGGTACCGACACCTCGCTGTCCGGCCGGTTCGCCCGGTTCCGCGGCCGCGAAAAGATCACCCTGCTGCTCTTCAACAGCTCGGTCAGCGGGCCACGCGAGTTCACCGTGACCGACACCCAGGCGTCCTCGCCGGATCTGGCCGCGATCCGCTCGTACGTCGACGGCCTGCGGGCGGAGGGGGGAACGGCCATCTACTCCGCGCTCACGGATGCGTACCGCCTTGCCTCCGACGCGATCGTCCGGGAGCCGGGCTACCTGACATCGATCGTCCTGATGACCGACGGTGAGAACAACACGGGTCTGTCAGCCGCGCAGTTCCGCGCCGGCTACCAGGGACTTCCCCAGGCAGCCCGAGCCGTCCGCACGTTCTGCATCATTTTCGGCGAGGCACGTCCGGACGACCTGCGCTCGATCGCCACCGACACCGGTGGCGCGACGTTCGACGCGCGAACATCTCCGTTGATGGACGCCTTCAAGGACATCCGTGGCTATCAGTAATCATGTCGGTGGGAGTCAGGCCGCCGGTCGGGACCGGCTCCGGTGACGGCGATCCGGCTGCCACGGCCTGACCCGCCGCCACCGCCGCCCACCAGTGGACGCCGCGAGAAGGCGCTGGCCTGGCTCGGATCGCTGAAGAACATCGCCGGCTGCACCGGCGCGATCGGCGGGCTGGGACTGACCGCCACCGGTGTGCTCGGGTCACCCGAGTGGCCGTTCGTCGTCGCCGCCCTGTACGCGATAGGTGCTCTGGTCACACCAGTTCCCCGCCCGGCACCGGCAGGTGCCCAGCTGCGCGTTGCCGAGCTTCGCAGGGTCGTCGACGCGCAGCTGCGGATCCTGGCCGAACACGCGCCGGCCGAGATCACCTCGGCTGCGGCGCGGGTCGTCGACGCGCTGCGAGAGGTGCTGGACCGCCCACACCTGTTGCGCGCCGGTTCACCCGAGGCGTTCGTGGTGGTGCGGACCATCGCCGACTACCTGCCGACCGCACTGGAGGTCTACCTCGGCCTGCCAGCGCGATACGCCGAGACACACCGTTTGGACGACGGGCGTACCCCACGCGAGGTCGTCGTCGACCAGCTCGGTCTGTTGGAAAAGGGCGTACGGGACGTCACCGAGGCGGCGGCAGCCGGGGACACCGCAAAGCTGCTGTCCCACGGACGCTTCCTTGCAGACCGGTTCGGGTCGACAGACCTCGACCTGCCGAACCCGCCGGTATGATCATATCTGACGTGAATCCCCTTGACGATCACCAGCATATGATCGTCAATGGGATTCAGCAGGGACCAAGCATGGTGTTGAGGTAGGACACCGCCCGGTCTATGGAGACACGCTCCTGCGTCATGGTGTCGCGCTCGCGGATCGTCACCGCCTGGTCCTGCAACGAATCGAAGTCGACGGTGAGACAGAACGGCGTGCCGATCTCGTCCTGCCGGCGGTAGCGGCGCCCGATCGCACCGGCATCGTCGAAGTCGACGTTCCAGTGCCTGCGCAGCACCGCGGCAAGGTCGCGGGCGACCGGTGAAAGGTCGGCATTGCGCGACAGCGGCAGCACCGCGGCCTTCACCGGCGCAAGCCGGCGATCCAGGCGGAGCACCACCCGGCGGTCCATCCCACCCTTGGTGTTGGGCGCGGTGTCCTCCGCGTAGGCGTCCAGCAGGAACACCAGGGTGGCACGGTCCACCCCGGCCGCCGGTTCGATGACATAGGGGGTGTACCGGGTACCGGTGGCCTGCTCGAAATAGGTCAGGTCCGCGCCGGACGCCTTCGCGTGCACGGACAGGTCGTAATCCGTCCGGTTCGCGATGCCTTCCAGCTCGCCCCATTCCAGGCCGGCGAAGTCGAAACGATACTCGATGTCGACGGTCCGTTTCGAATAGTGGGAGAGCTTTTCCTTCGGATGCTCGAAATGACGGAGGTTCTCCTCCCGGACGCCGAGATCGCGGTACCACTTCATCCGTTCGTCGATCCAGTACTGATGCCAGGTCTCATCCTCGCCCGGCGGGACGAAGAACTCCATCTCCATCTGCTCGAACTCGCGGGTCCGGAAGATGAAGTTACCCGGAGTGATCTCGTTGCGGAACGACTTGCCGATCTGGCCGATCCCGAACGGTGGCTTGCGCCGGGCGGACGCCTGGACGTTCGCGTAGTTGATGAAAATGCCCTGGGCCGTTTCCGGACGCAGGTAGGCAAGACCGGACTCGTCCTCGACCGGGCCCAGGTAGGTCTTGAGCAGGCCGTTGAACATCCGCGGCTCGGTGAACGTGCCACGCGACCCGCAGTTCGGGCAGACGACCTCGGTGAGCGCTGTCGGCGGCCGGCCGCGCTTGGCCTCGAACGCCTCCTCCAGATGGTCGGCACGGAACCGCTTGTGACAGGACAGGCATTCGGTCAGCGGGTCGACGAAGACCTGCACATGGCCGCTGGTCTCCCAGACCTCGCGGGCGAGGATCACGCACGAGTCGAGGCCGACGACGTCGTCCCGGCCCTGGACCACGGCCTTCCACCAGGCGCGCTTGACGTTGTTCTTCAGCTCGACCCCGAGCGGACCGTAGTCCCACGACGCCCGCAGGCCGCCGTAGATCTCGCTCGAGGGGAAGACCAACCCCCGGCGCTTGCACAGGCTGACGATGGTGTCCATGCGGTCGGATGCACTGGCCACGCGGGCACTCCCTTCCTTTCTGCTCTGCCCTGCGTCATCGGCGACATGAGGCCATCGACGACATGTCATCGGCGACATGGGGCGGTCGAGTCCTCGACCCGCCCTCCGGCGAAACCTGGCAGATCGGCCAGCCGCGGGGGGCGGCCGGTCCCACTGGCGATCAGGAGGACAGATGCCGTTCAGGGAGTCGAGCACCCAGCGTACGGGCCAGGCGGCGATCATGATCGAGCAGGTACGACCTCGTCACCTTCAACGTCACCTTCGACCATCATCTTCAAGCATCACCGTAGAGCATCGTCTCCGGC
>NZ_CAAAFR010000050.1:9678-63805 GCF_900634745.1 Protofrankia symbiont of Coriaria ruscifolia | reverse complement strand
CATCATCTTCAAGCATCACCGTAGAGCATCGTCTCCGGCCGCCGCGCGGGTGATCGCTTCTCCGGGCGGCCGCTTCTCCGGCGCTTTTCCGGGCGCTCCGGTCATCTCCGCGGGCGCTGCCGGTCATCACCTCGACGGCCCGCCGCCGGGCGCGGCGGTAGCGGCGTCGGCCGCCAGGTCGGACCCACCGCGGCGGGCGGGGCCGCCGGCGGCGTCGTGGGCCAGCAACACCTCGAACGCGCCCGGCTCGTCGACGGCGTAGGCCATCAGCGGCGTCAGCTCCATCCGGACGTCGAAGGCCGACAGAGCCCGGCGCCAGGCTCCCACCCCGTCCCACTCGGAGGTGATCATCCAAAGTTCCGGGTCGTCCACGGCACGTCCCAGCCGGGCCCAGCGGTAGCCCCGCTCGCCGGCGAGGACGGCCAGGGCCTGTTCCGCCCGCTCACGAAAGGTACCGGCGTCCCCCGGTGGAACCCGTAGCCGCGTGACAACAACCACGGCATGGTTCTACCAGGTCGCGGGGCTCCTCCGCAGGGTGGCGGAAATTCCGGTGGGGGCCACCGGCAACGCCGTCCACCGGGACAGGTAGATCCCCGCTGCCGCCGGCCCACCACGTCCGGATCAGACGCCGGAGGGATGGGCGACGACACCGCCGTAGCGGCGGTCGCGCTTGGCGAAGTCCAGGCAAGCTGTCCACAGGTCGCGGCGGTCGAAGTCCGGCCACAGCCGTTCGACGAACAGGAACTCCGCGTATGCCGCCTGCCAGAGCAGGAAATTGCTCAGCCGCTGCTCCCCGGAGGTACGGATCAGCAGATCGACGTCGGGCATCTCCGGCTCGTCGAGGTAGCGGGCCAGTGTGTCCTCGTCGATGCGGTCGGCCCGCAGCCGGCCGTCCCGGACGTCCCGGGCGATGGCGGCGGCGGCGTCGGCAAGCTCGGCCCGTCCGCCGTAGTTGACGCACATCACCAGGGTGAGACGGTCGTTCCCGCGGGTACGTTCTTCGGCTGCCTCCAGCCGCCGGATGACGTTGCTCCACAGCCGGGGACGCCGGCCGGCCCACCGGACCCGGACACCGAGCGCGGCCATGTCGTCGATGCGCCGGCCGAACACCCCGTCGGTGAAACGCATCAGGAACGCGACCTCGTCCGGCGACCGTTTCCAGTTCTCGGTGGAGAAGGCATACACCGACAGCCAGCGGACGCCGAGTTCGATGGCGCCCTCCACACAGTCGAAGAGAGCCTCCTCGCCGGCTTCATGGCCCTTCGTGCGCGGCAGACCGCGCATTTTCGCCCACCGACCGTTACCGTCCATGACGATGGCGACATGCCGCGGGATCAGTGCGGAAGGAATCTCCGGCGGGCATGCGCCGGAAGGATGTGGGTGAGGCTCACGGAACTGCCCGAGCCCCCCATTACGCAGATTCACCGGCTGCCCCCCTCCTGCTTATTGACGGCCCTATGATGGCCCTGTCAATGGCCTTGTTGGCGGCCTTGTTGGCGGCCGTGGTGACGACCGTGGTGACGACCGTGACCTGCCTGGTCCCGCTCACACTCGCTCCAGATGAGGCAGCGTGCGCAATCCGTATTCGAGATGCCACTGCAGGTAGGCGGCGACGCACCCTCCCGCCTCGCGCCGGGTCCGGGCTTCGCTCGCCCCGGCGCAAGCCCAATCGCCGGTGAGCAGATCGGACAGCAGCTTCACGGCAGCCGGAGACATCGACACCGCTCCATGCGGTCGGCATTCCGGGCACACTACGCCCCCCGCCGGGACGGAGAACGCGTGGTGGGGTCCTGGGTTCCCGCAGTGGGCGCAGTCCGCCAGGGCCATCCCGTAACCGGCGATGGCCAACGCGCGGAGCAGGAACGCGTCCAGAACGAGAGACGGTGCCCGTTCACCCTGAGCGAGCGTGCGCAGACCACCGACGAGGAGCAGGAACAGGCGCATCGCAGGCTGGCGTTCCTCGCTGGTCAGCCGCTCGGCGGTTTCCAGCATGACCGCCGCCGCGGTGTGCCGGGGATAATCCGACGCGATCACCGCGCCGTACGGGCTGAGTATGTCGGCCTGGGTGACGGTGTCGAGAGAGCGTCCCTCGTGGAGCTGGAGGTCGACGTAGGTACCCGGCTCCAACCGGGCACCGAAACGGGACGACGTGCGGCGCACCCCTTTGGCCACCGCGCGTATCCGCCCCGTCCGCCGGGTCAGAACAGTGATGATGCGGTCGGCTTCGGCGAGCGGTGTCGTCCGCAGGACGACACCTTCATCTCGGTAGACCGGCACCTGCCCATGGTTGCACGCATTCCGGTAAGGGGGCAGAGCGCGGTCGAGATGATCGCGACACGTGCCGGCCGGCGCTGGACCGGAAGATCGACAATGAGCCGGATCACACCGGCCTCGACCTCGAGCGGCCCCGGACACCTCAATATCGTCACTGTCTGTGCTCGCCGTGCTCTCGGTGATAACCACCGTCAGCAGACGAGAAAATGTCAAAGGTTCAGAACAAATGTCGAAAGTTCAAAGGTAAGAGCCGAGCTCGACACGATGCCGGACGCGTCCGAGCATGGGCATCCGGGCGTGGGCGTCCATCCGGGCGTGGGCGTCCATCCGGGCGTGGGCGTCCGACTGTCGGCGCAGGGGCATCCCGGTATTGGCACGGGAGCATCCGCGTATCGGCGCGGAGGCGATGATGGGTCGGTGCGAGTCGTGCGGCGGGCAGCCCGGGCAATCCTGATCGACGGGGAGGGACACCTGATCGTGTTCCGCCGGACACCGCCCGGTGTGGCACCCTACTGGTCCACGGTGGGCGGCGGGGTCGACGCGCATGACGCGTCGGTCGAAGCAGCCCTGCACCGCGAGCTGGCCGAGGAGCTCGGCGCCACCGCCGACCGCGTCCAACAGGTGTTCCTCACCAGCACACCCAGAGCGGGCAACGATCGCGACGGCCGCAAGCCCGGCATCATCGTCCAGCACTTCTTCGTCTGCCGGCTCGTCTCCATGGATCTCGCCGCCCGGACCGGAGCGGAGTTCACCAACCCGGCCAAGGGCGGCTACGACGTCGAACGCATCGACCTGCACGGCGAGGACATCACCGGTTTCCCGCTGCTGCCGGAGACGCTCAAGGAGTTCATCCTGGCCAACCGGGAGGCCCTGCTGGATGCCGCACTGAACGCGGCCCGCAACCCCGCCGCAGATCCCTGATCGGACCAGCGACAGTCCAACGCGATCAACGCAGCGCCGGTGGAACGGCGCCGTCGGACCGATTGGCAAGGGGGTCGCGGGCGGCCGGCGCGGAGAGTTCGGCGGTCAGCGCCGGCCAGGCGACAGGGTCGTGGCCGGGTACCAGACGCAGGCCACGTTCGGATGCGATCGCCTTCAGCCGCCGGATCGGTTCGACGGTCGCTTCCGGCGGAACACCGATCGTGCCCCCGACGGGCCGTTCATGGTCGATGTTCTCCCTCAGGTCCGCGGCATCGAACGCAAAAACGTACCCACCACCACCCACCGCCGGGTCCAGCTCGACGACGAAACTCTGGTGGCCGGGGGTGTGCCCGGCGGTGAGGACCGCGGTCACCCCTGGCACGATCTCGATGTCGCCGTCGATGTCGCCATCCGCCACCTCCCAGGTGATCGCCGGGTGGTCGAAGTCCACGCGGATGATGCCGTCTGCTTCCAGAGCCGCCGGATGGGTGCTGAGGCCGTGGTCGAGCTCGCGGCGCTGGATGTGCACCGGCGTGGTCCGCCCGGCGAAGTGGCGCAGTCCCCCCGCATGGTCGTTGTGCAAGTGGGATACGGCCACCACGTCGATTCGCTCGAGAGCGAGCCCGACCCGTTCGAGCTCGGCCTCCAGCGGATCGCCGTCCCCGGCCGGGAGCCACACAGCCACGCCGGTGTCGTGGTGGAAACGGCGGCACAGGGCCTCGTCACGCACGAACGCGGGGTTGAAGCCGGTGTCGATCAGCAGCCAGCCACCGTCCGTCTCGACCAGTAGCGCCGGCACGGGTTCACGCAACCGGACGTCGTCCGGGGCGCCGTGCACGGACATCGAATACGGCACCTCGGCCCAGCCCAGAGTCAGCGGAATCACCCGCCGCACTCCCCTGGCCACCACCGCCTCCCGCCGGGTCGGTGTGCGGAGCCCTCCCGCCGTAGCCGCCTCGCATCCCCGAGCGCGGCAGCCGTCCATGCGACCTTAACTCACGACCCGAGCGATCCGCTCAACCCGGACGGCACGATCCGTGGCACACGGTGGCATTCTCGACCTATGGGCAACGGAGGCGGTGCGGCCGGTGGCGGCGATGCCGGGTTCGACTTCTTCATCAGCTACACCGGTGCGGACAAGGGATGGGCGGAGTGGATCGCCTGGCAGCTGGAGAAAAGAATCCGGATCAGCGGCCGTCCTGCCCAGGCGTTCATACAGGCATGGGACCTCGTACCCGGATCGGACTGGGCGGCCCGCATGCATCGCACGCTGCCCGCGTCCACGCGGGTGGTGCCGGTACTGTCGGAGACATACCTGCGCGACTCCCGGTACGGCAACGCCGAATGGCTGGCGGTCTGGCCGGACGATCCGGATGGTCGCGGACGCGGCATCGTGCCCGTGCGTATCAGCGCATGCCAACCGGACGGCCTTCTGCGTTCACGCACCTATATCGACCTGGTCGGTAAGGACGAGAACGCCGCGGCCGAAGAACTGATCCGGGGAATCACCGCGTCCATCACCGGACGGGGAAAGCCCACGACAGCCCCGGCTTTTCCCGGCACCGGCGGCAGGACCGGCCCGGACTTTCCAGGAGCCTCTTCGAGAGGATTTTTAGGAGATTTTTCGGGAGAACCGGCCCCCTCCCGACAGGCCGACAGCCCGGGGACGGCCGATGAACGCACCGTCACCGTGCTGCATCTATCGGGAACGCGGCTACCCGCACAGCCCACAGACGGCCGGACGCCCCCGGAGCTGGTCACCTGGCTGTCCGACGACCTGCGCCGGCTTGCCGCCGACACCGGCGCCGGCGCCGGGGAGCTGCGTCCAGATCTCGTCGTCGTCACCGGTGACCTCACCGAGACCGGCGCGAAACGCGAGTTCGAGCAGGCGTATGACGTGCTGGCCGGGCTGGCCGACGCCCTGCGCCTCGACCACAATCGGTTCGCAATCATCCCGGGCAGCCATGACGTCAACGAGAAACTCTGCGAAGCCTATTTTCTCCAGCAGGAGGTCGCCGACGAGGAGCCGGTCGCGCCGTACTGGCCGAAATGGACGTTCTTCGACAGGCTGCTGCGCCGTTTCTACGGCCCGGACGCGGACATCGGTTTCCGGGTCGGCGAAGAATGGTCGCGTTTCGCCGTATCCGATCTGAAGGTCGTGGTGGCGGGACTGAACTCGACGGTGGCCCAGACACATCTGGCTCACCACGGATGGCTGGGCGCCGAGCAGCTCGACAGCGCCGCCGCCACCCTGCTCGGGTTCGCCCGGGAGGGCTGGCTGCGAATCGGCGCCGTGTACCACGATCCGATCGCCGAGGCGACATCGCAGAACAGCGAGCTGCGGGACGCCGAGGACCTCGACCGGGTTCTCGGCCCGCACCTGAACCTGCTGCTACACGGGCAGGGCGGAAACGAGCAGGGCGGGAAGGCGCACACGCTCTCCTCCAGCTTGCCCACGCTCCCGTTGGATCAGGGTGACGGTCGGCTGCGCTACCAGGTGATCCGGATCGACCGGACGGGCTTCACCCGCTTCACCCCTGGTCAGGGCCCCGCCGGTCGGCGGCGACCGCTCCATACGACCCACGATCTCGCCTCGGCCTACACCGTGTTTCCCCCGCCAGCCCGAAGCGGCACCGACCATGACGACGGCGGTAACGGTGAGGGCCATGACGACGGTGACGACGGGCAGTGGCCATACCGGCCGGCCGACGCCGCCGAGGCGCTCCTGCCATCCGCGCGGGGCCGTGACCGCCCCCGTGACCTGCTGGACGACGCCGCCGAGGTGGCCCGCCTGCGCCACCCGACTGCCAGGGTCGAGCGGGTGGAGGCTGCCGGGGAGATGGCCGCCCATCTGCGGGTCTGGCGCGCCGAAGGGCAGGTGGTGGAGCAGCGCGTGATCGGCCTGATCGCCGGCAACGCGGACGCGGGCGCGGTGGAGGAGTTCGTCCGGACGATCCGCCGGCGCTACCTCGCCGCGAACCCGACGCTGTTCTCCGACCTGGTCTACTGCGGGAATGATCAAGCTGACCCCGAGCTGGTCGCACAGGCCGAACGGGCGGGTGTACAGCTGCTGAGCATGCCCGAGTACCAGGGCGTACTGGACCTGCGCGGCTACCTCGACCGGCAGACCAGGGGGCTGGAGTCCGATCAGATCTACCCACCGGCCCTGTACGTGCCGCAGCGCGGCACCCGCCTGGACGTGGCGGACCAACCGCTGTCACAGGACACCCCCGTGGACGCGCTCGCGGACGTGACGGACTGGCTGACCACCGATCAGTCTCGGTTCGTCCTGGTCCTCGGTGACTTCGGCCGGGGCAAGACCTTCCTGTTGCACGAGCTGGCCCGGCGGCTGCCCGCGCAGCTGCCGCATGTGACCCCCATGCTGATCGAGTTACGCGGGCTGGAGAAGTCGCATGACCTGGACACGCTGGTCGCGGCCCATCTGGCGAACACCGGGCAGACCCGCTTCGACCTCGACGCGTTCCGCTACATGCTGCACGCGGGGCGAATCATCCTGCTGTTCGACGGGTTCGACGAGCTCGCCCTGCGGGTGACCTACGACCGCGCAGCCGAACATCTGAGCACATTGACAGCTGCCGTACGCGACAAGACGAAGATCGTGCTGACCAGTCGCACGCAGTACTTCCTCACCGACGACCAGGTGTTCAAGGCGCTCACCCAACGGGTTGACCTGATCCCGGGCCGGCGCATCGTCCGGATCGAGGACTTCACCGACGCCCAGATCATGAGCTTCCTGCTCCACCGGTACACCTGGGATCGGGCGGTGCGCACGACCGACCCGGTACGCCGCCGGGCCCAGGCCGAGCGGCGGGCCACGGAGCGGATGACGCTGATCCGCGGCATCCACGACCTGCTGGGGCTGTCCCGCAATCCCCGGATGCTGTCCTTCATCGCGGCCCTGGACGACGAGCGGCTGGAGCAAGCTCAGGGTGGCGACGGGACGATCCGCCCGGCCGACCTGTACCGGGAGCTCGTCGACGCCTGGCTCGATCACGAGGAGCAGCGTGCCCGCCAGCGCGGGGCGTCGCCCTCACTGTCCAAGGCCGACCGGCTGGACGCGGCCACCCGCCTGGCGCTGACCCTGTGGGGAACCACCGAACGGCACATCGGCGTGGAGGAGCTCACCGCCACCGCCGCCGCGGTGCTGGCGGGCATGAGCAACCCGGCAAAGCTCACCGACGCCGAGCTGACCCAGATGATCGGCTCGGGAACCCTGCTCGTGCGGGACGCCGGCGGCCGGTTCTCCTTCATCCATTCCTCGGTGATGGAGTACCTGGTCGCCACCGAGGCCGCCCGCCGGCTCGCCGCGGGCAGCGCGGAGGACCTGCTGGGCACCCGGGAGATGTCGGAGCTGATGGCTGACTTCTTCGCGGACCTCACCGGCGGTGACCGGGCCGGCGGATGGGCACAGGACGTGGTCGACGACCCACACGCCGCCGCCGAGACGAAGGCGAACGCGGTGCTCGTGGCCCGCCGGCTGGGTGTGCAGCTACGTACCAGAGCAAAACTTGCCGGGGCCGACCTCGCCGGCCAGGACCTCTCCCACCGCTCGGACCTGCGGGAAGCCGACCTACGCCAGGCGAACCTCACCGACACCCGGATCGCCCACACCGACCTGACCCGCGCCGACCTGCGCGAAGCGAACCTCACCGGCGCCCGGATCGCCCATACCGACCTGACCGGCGCCGACCTGCGCGAAGCGAACCTGACCGACGCCACCGTCGAGGATGCCAGCCTCACCCGCGCTGACCTGTCCGGAGCGCGGCTGACCAGAGCGAAAGTCCGTAACTCCCGTCTCGACGGTGCCCTGTTCCGCAGAACACGGCTCGACCACACCCGAATCGATCATGCAAACCTGTACGGCGCGGACCTCACCGACGCGGACCTCTCCGATGCGCGACTGACCGACGTGGATCTCACCGCGGCGGACGTAATGGGCAGCCGGTGGCACCGGACGGCTGTCCTCGGAGGACAGCCCGAGAACATCGGTGACAGGTACGAGCTGGCTGAGGCCGTGGTCGCAGGCCGTGACCGAGCTCAACTGATCCAGCTTCCCACGACCTCGCTCATGGATACGGCGGACGCAACAGCGGTGGCGTTCTCCCCGGACGGCACCCTTCTCGCGACCGGAACGCAGGATGGACCGGTAAATCTGTGGGATGTCCGCACCGGACGCCGACAGCGCATCCTCACCGACCGCACCAACTTGGTGTCGTCGGTGGCGTTCTCCCCGGACGGAACCATCATCGCCGCCGCGGCCGGCGACCACACGGTGCGACTGTGGGACACCACCACCGGCGAACCCCTGTCCCCCCTCACCGGCCACACCGGCCCGGTGCGATCGGTGGAGTTTTCCCCCGGCAGAGCCACCATCGCCTCTGGATCGAACGACGGTACAGTACGACTGTGGGACGCTGACACCGGCCGGCATCTACGCGCTCTCACCGGCAACCACACTAGCTGGATGTCGTCGGTGGCGTTCTCCCCGGACGGAGTCACCATCGCCGCCGCGGCCGGCGACCACACGGTGCGACTGTGGGACACCACCACCGGCGAGCCCCTACGCACCCTCAAAGGGCACCTCAGCACAGTGTGGTCGGTGCGATTCTCCCCGGACGGATCCATCATCGCCTCGGGATCAAACGACGGTACGGTACGACTGTGGGAGGCCACCACCGGGCAACTCCGATACGCTCTCACCAGCTCCCGTACCGGCTCGGTGCGATCGGTGGCGTTCTCCCCGGACGGAGCCACCATCGCCGCGGCCGGTCGCCACACGGTGGAACTCTGGGACACCACCACCGGCAAATCCCTACGCACCCTCAAAGGGCACCTCAGCACAGTGTGGTCGGTGCGATTCTCCCCGGACGGATCCATCATCGCCTCGGGATCAAACGACGGTACGGTACGACTGTGGGACGCTGACACGGGTACCCTGATCGCCACGCTGCTTGGGCCCACCAAAGACGCATGGGTCGTGTTCGTGCCCGACAGCTCCTACAAGCTCGGCGGCACAGCGGGTGACTCGTTCCAGTGGAAGATCAAAAATGTCCGCTTCGAGATGGGCGAGCTCGATCCGTACGACCCGGCCATTCGCCGCCTGCCCGATGACGCGCCGCTACCGCTGCCCGCGAACTGGCAGCCCGTCACCCCACGGATCGCCCCGCCAGGCCCCCGTCCCCCGCAGCCGCCGTCCAACACGCCACGCCACGGCCCGTTCCACCGCCGCTAACCAACCAAAAGATTCACATCCTTCAAAGTTGATCATAATACCGCCTGGTCGGGGGCGGAGTGGGCGGAGGAACGCCTGAGCGGGAGGTGGCCGGGTCCGAGGGCGGCTGTCCGTCATCAGGTCGGCGCCGGCCGGGGCGCGGTTGGTCAGAAGCCGAGTTTGCGGAGTTGGCGGGGGTCGCGCTGCCAGTCCTTGGCCACCTTGACGTGCAGGTCGAGGTAGACGGGGGTGCCCAAGAGCGCCTCGATCTGGGTGCGGGCCCGCGTCCCGACGTCCTTGAGCCGGGCGCCCTTCGCCCCGATGACGATCGCCTTCTGGCTCTGCCGCTCGACGTAGACGTTCACGTGGACATCGAGCAGCGGACGGTCCGCCGGCCGGTCCTCGCGGGGGATCATCTCCTCGACGACGACGGCGAGCGAGTGCGGCAACTCGTCGCGCACGCCCTCCAACGCGGCCTCGCGGACCAGTTCGGCGACCATCACCTGTTCGGGCTCGTCGGTCAGCTCACCGTCGGGGTACAGCGGCGGGCCGGCGGGCAGGCGTCCGACCAGCACGTCCGCGAGCACCCCCACCTGGAACGACGACACCGCGCTGACCGGCACCACGTCGGCGAAGTCCGCCAGTGAGCAGACCGTGAGCAGCTGCGCGCCGAGGGCGTCCCGGTCGGGCACCAGGTCGCTCTTGGTGACGACCGCGACCAACGGCGTCCGCTTGGGCAGCCGGGCGAGCTCCCCGGCGATGAACCGGTCACCCGGACCCACCGCCTCGTTCGCGGGGACACAGAAGGCGACCACGTCCACCTCGGACAGGGTCGCACGGACCACGTCGTTGAGCCGCTGGCCGAGCAGGGTCCGGGGCCGGTGCAGGCCGGGGGTGTCGACCAGGACGAGCTGGGCGTCGTCACGGTGCACGATGCCGCGGACGGCGTGCCGGGTCGTCTGCGGGCGCCCGCTGGTGATGGCGACCTTCGAGCCGACGAGCGCGTTGGTCAACGTCGACTTGCCCGCGTTGGGACGCCCGACAAAACACGCGAACCCGGACCGGAACTGTGATCCGGTCTCCACTGAGGCGACCACTAGGTGGTCACCCGGCCCCGGGCCACGCCGTCGGAGCCGGCGAGGAACACCGGCACGCCGGCACCGAACTCACCCAGCACCAGCAGGTCGTCAGCCCTCGGCACGTCCGGCGCGCCCAGGCCTTCGGAAACGATCGCCGCCGCCTCGAAGCGGCGCGCCCCGCTGGACGCCGCCGCGACGACCGCGGCGGCGAGCGCCGACACGGTGAGCCGCTCCTCGGCGTTCTCCACGGTCGCCGCCGCGTAGGTCCGCCCGTCGGTGTCACGGACAGCCGCGCCCTCCGCCGTCGTGATACTGCCCCGCGGGACGTAGGCACGCAGCCTCGCCGACCGGGCGAGGATCACGAGCTTGGCGTCCTCGGCCGCCAGCGAGCCATGGTCGATCCAAGTGACGGCTACGCGACCGCCGGACCCGGCGCCCCCGTCCCCGGCTGCCTCCCGTCCGCTTCCGGCCCGTCCATCCACGTCCAGCTCTGACACGCCGCCTGCCCCTGCCTCATCGAAGCTCATGTACGCGCCCCGGAAGCGGCACGGCGCGTGACCGGGTCGGTGGCACCCACGTCGCTGCCCTGCCCCCCTCTGTTGTCCCCGCCGGCAGCGTCCGCGGTATCGCTACCCGTATTACTCGTACTACCCGTACGCTTCTTACCAGCCCGGCCAGCGCCGGCCCGCTCCCTGCCGGCCCGGTGGTTGCCCGCGTGAGCGGCATCTCCCCTGGAGACGTCGCCCCTGGGCACCTCGCCCCTGGGCGCATCACCCCTGGGCGTGTCGCCGCCGTCCGTGCCCCCGGCGGACATGGACACGGACCCACCGGCGGTGGAGTCCTCGACCTGGCCCGGCGACCGGCGCACCACCACGGTACCGATCTGGTTGCGCCGGCCGGCAGCGCTCTCGGCGGTGAGTGTGACCACTCCGACGGTCACCGTCGCTCCCGGCAGCGGCACGCGTCCCAGCGCGTTCGCCAGCAACCCGCCGACCGTTTCCACGTCGTCGGAGCCGGGCAGCTCATCCGTGCCGAACAGTTCGCGCAGATCGTCCACACCGAGCCGGGCGGTCACGCGGGCGGTGTCGTTGTCGATCCACTCCACCGGCACGATCTCGGCGTCGTACTCGTCGGTGATCTCGCCGACGATCTCCTCGAGGATGTCCTCGATGGTGACCAGCCCGGCGGTCCCGCCGTACTCGTCGATGACGATCGCCATGTGGGTCCGGGAGGCCTGCATCTCGCGCAGCAGAACGTCGGCGTGCTTGCTCTCGGGCACCAATGCCGGTGGCCGCATGACGTCCGACACGGGCCGGGTGTCCCAGCCCTCGCGTTCACGGCCCACCATGTCCTTGAGGAAGGCGATCCCGACGACGTCGTCCACGGTCTCCCCGGTCACCGGGATACGGGAGAAGCCGCTGCGCAGTGCCAGCGAGATCGCCTGCGCAACGGTCTTCACCGACTCGATGTAGACCATGTCGGGACGGGGGACCATGACCTCCCGCACCAGCGTGTCCCCCAGCTCGAAGACGGATGCGATCATGTCACGCTCGCCGCGTTCGATGACGTCGTTCTCCTCGGCGAGGTCGACGAGGTCACGCAGTTCCGCCTCGGTGGCGAACGGGCCGTCCCGGTAGCCGGGGCCCGGGGTGACCGCGTTGCCGAACGCGATCAGCAGCCGCGGCAGCGGCCCGAACATCCGGCCGAGCCAGCTGGTGAGCCCCGCGGTCGCGAGCGCCACCACCGGGGCGTGCTGGCGGCCCAGCGTCCGGAACACGACTCCGACGAAGATGTAGGCGAACAGGGTGCCGACCAGCGCCCCGAAACCAACCGCGATGAACCCGGCACCATGGGTGTGTACCGCTATGACGGTCACGCACGCGGCGGCGACCATCTCCCCGACGATCCGCAGCAACAGCAGCAGCGCCAGGTACCGCCCCGGATCAGCGACGATCGTGGCCAGGCTCGCGGCTCTGGGGCGTCCCGCACGGACGAATCCGTCGACCGCGACCCGGGAGACACGTGTCAGCGCGGCGTCGATACATCCGATTCCGGCCGCGAACAGCGTGGCTACCACCGCGAGCAGCAGAAGTGGAACATCACCGTAACCCATTGATCCGCCCTGTCAGTTCCCCGACGCGCTCAGCGAGTAGCACACCCGACACGTGTCGTGTCCGGGGCACCTGCCATGCCCGACACGTGCCACGATCAGTGCGCGCCGGCGGCGCGGGCGGTGGCCCAGGAGGTCAGCAGCCGGGACTGCACAGCCCACATCTCACGCTCCTCCTCCGGCTCGGCGTGGTCGTAACCGAGCAGGTGCAGGATGCCGTGCGTGCACAGCAGATGCATCTCGTGTTCGGTCGAGTGGCCCGCCTTCGCCGCCTGTCTGCGGGCGACATCCGGGCACAGGACGACGTCGCCGAGCAGCAGGGTCGGGTCGTCCTCGCCCGAGTCGGGCGCGGACGGGTCGAACGCGTCGTCCTGGGGGAAGGCCAGCACGTCGGTCGGGCCTTCCTCGCCCATGTAACGGACGTGGAGCTCCTCCATGGAGGACTGTTCCACCAGCATGACCGACAGCTCCGCCAGCGGGTTGACCTTCATGGCGTCCAGCACGAACCGGGCGAGCGCGGTAAGGGTGACCTCGTCGGCGTCGACACCCGACTCGTTCGCCACGAACACGGCCATCAGTGATCCATCCTCATTCGGCGCCGCCGCACGCGGCACATCGTCGTCGGCATGTCATCCGGGTACACGAGCCGGCATGTCCTCCGGCGCGCCGGCCGGCGGCATGCCTGTCGTCGCGGTATGTCCGTCGTCCCGGTGTCCGTCGTCCCGGTGTCCGTCGTCATCGCCGGTCCCGGCGGGCGGTGTCATCGCCGGTCCCGGCGGCCGGCCTGGGCGGGTTGTGGCCTCGGCGCGCTTGCCGCGTCCCACCGGGCGTAGGCATCGACGATCTCGCTGACCAGCCGGTGGCGTACCACGTCCGCGCTGGTCAGGATCGCGAAGTGGACGTCGTCGAGCCCGTCGAGGATCTCCCTGACCACCCGCAGGCCGCTGCGGGTACCGCTGGGTAGGTCCACCTGGGTGATGTCTCCGGTCACGACAATCTTGGAACCGAAACCGAGGCGGGTGAGGAACATCTTCATCTGCTCGATGGAGGTGTTCTGCGCCTCGTCCAGGATGATGAACGCATCGTTGAGGGTCCGCCCGCGCATGTACGCCAGCGGCGCGACCTCGATGGTGCCGCTCTGGATCAACCGCGGGATCGAGTCCGGGTCGACCATGTCATGCAGGGCGTCGTACAGCGGGCGCAGGTACGGGTCGATCTTGTCGTAGAGGGTGCCGGGCAGGAAACCGAGCCGCTCCCCCGCTTCGACCGCCGGCCGGGTCAGGATGATCCGGTTCACCTGCTTGGACTGCAGCGCCTGCACGGCCTTGGCCATGGCCAGGTACGTCTTGCCCGTACCGGCCGGGCCGATGCCGAACACGATGGTGTGGGCGTCGATCGCGTCCACGTAACGCTTCTGGTTCAGCGTCTTCGGCCGGATCGTCCGGCCCCGGCTTGACAGGATGTTGAGGGTGAGAACCTCGGCCGGCCGTTCCTCGCTGCCGCTGCGCAGCATCGACAGCGAGTGGTCCACATGGGCCGGGGTGAGCTCGGCTCCGGACTCCAACACGGCGATCAGCTCGGCGAAGAGCTTGGCCGCCAGCGCGTTCTCGTCCGGATGACCGGTAATGGTGATCTCGTTACCCCGGACGTGGACATCGGACGATAACGCCTGTTCGACAACGCGCAACAACTCGTCCTGGTGGCCTAGCAGGCTCACCATGCTGTGCGCACCGGGGACGACGATGCGCGTAACGGTCCGCTGGTCGGACGGGGAGGTGGAATCGGTCATGGGTTGCGGCCGGTGTCGGCCACGAGACCTCTCGAATGACATGAGTCAGTACGGTCCTTCAGTGTAGCGATCCTCGGGCCTGTTGGACCTGCCGCATCGGCTGCGTCGACACGGCGGGGACCCCGGGCGCACCGAGAACACGGTCTAGCGGTCCCATCGGGAGGTGTGGGAGAGGACAACCGCGGCGGCGACCACACCGGCGGTCGACGTCCGCAGCACCGTACGGCCGAGCCGGGACGGTCGTCCCCCGGCCGCGGCGAACACCTCCAGCTCGGCTGTGGTGATCCCGCCCTCCGGGCCCACCACCACGACGATCTCCGGCAATGCGGCGGGCGTGTCCGGCGCCCGGGCAAGAGATGGCCGGGTGGCGGACGCCTCGGCGGCCAGCACCCGAGTCAGCGGTTCGGTGGCGTCCTCGTGCAGGACCACGGCGACTTCGGCCGCGGCAAGCCGGGCGGCGACGGTGTCGGTGTCGGCGAGAGCGCAGACCCGCGGCCAACACACCCGCCGCGACTGCTTCGCCGCCTCACGAGCAGTCACCGACCAGCGGCCATGCGCACGCGTACCCCGCTCCCCTTCCCAGCGCGCGATCGAGCGGGAGGCCGCCCAGGGGACGATCTCGTCGACTCCCACCTCAGTCATGAGCTCGACGGCGAGCTCACCACGGTCGCCCTTGACCAGTGCCTGGACCACCACGAGCAGGGGAACCTGCGCCGGGTGCACGACCCTGCGCTCGACCGCGCAGTCGAGCTCGTCCCGCCGGCACCGCACGACCGTGCACTCGGCGACCACACCATGTCCGTCGGTGACATCCAGACGTTCACCGGGACGCAGCCGCCGCACCGTCGCCGCATGCCGGCCCTCCGCACCGGACAGCGTCAGCTCGGGGGTGTCCGGTACCGATACCTGGTGGAACAGGGGTGCGGTCAGCGGTCAAGTCCTTCGAAGGTCACCAAGGGTCACGCCTACCGCGTTCCGCGGGAGCCGCGCAGCCGAGAGAAGAAGCCCTGCCCGTCGACGGACCCGTTACCGCTGGTTACGACCGCCGGCTGCTCTTCGTCCCGTAGCTTCGCCAGTTCGCGCAGCAGCCTCTCCTGCTCAACATCGATCTTGGTTGGTGTCTCGACCACGACGTGGATGTGCAGGTGGCCCCGTCCGACCGAACGCAGATGCGGAATACCGCGGCCACCCATCGTAATCACATGGCCCGGCTGGGTGCCGGGCTTGACCGTGATGGTCTCGCTACCGTCAAGGGTGTCCAGCACACAGGTGGTGCCGAGTGCGGCCGCAGTCATCGGGACGCGTAGCTCACAGTGCAGATCGTCGCCCTCCCGGGTGAACACCGGATGCGCGCGCTCCTGCACCTCGACGTAGAGGTCACCGTTGGGCCCGCCTCCCGGACCGACCTCGCCCTCGCCGGACAGCCGGATGCGCATCCCGTCCTCGACACCGGAGGGGATCTTGACGGTGAGGTTGCGCCGTTTGCGGACCCGGCCGTCGCCGCCGCACTCCCTGCACGGATACTCGATCACCGTCCCGGTGGCGCCGCAGCGGGTGCACGGTCTGGAGGTGACCATCTGGCCGAGGAACGAGCGGGTGACCTGCTGGATCTCCCCACGCCCGTGACAGACCGAGCAGGTCACCGGGTGGCTTCCCGGCGCCGCGCCGTCCCCGGAACAGGTAGCGCACACCGCCGCGGTATCCACGGTGATGTCCCTGGTCGTCCCGAAGGCGGTCTCGACAAGGTCGAGCTCGAGGCGGAGCAGGGCGTCGTTGCCCCGACGCACCCGTGAGCGCGGCCCACGGCTGGCACCACCGCCGAAGAACGCGTCCATGATGTCACCGAGGCCACCGAAGCCCGCTCCGAACGACGCCCCGCCGGCTCCCCCGCCGGGCGCCAACGGATCCCCGCCGAGATCGACGATCTGGCGCTTCTCCGGGTCGGAAAGGACCTCGTAGGCGGTGGTCACAGCCTTGAAGCGGGACTGCGCCTCGGGGTCGGGGTTCACGTCGGGATGCAGCTCACGGGCAAGCTTGCGGTAGGCCCGCTTGAGCTCGTCGTTCGAGGCGTCCCGGCGCACACCGAGCACCTCGTAGTAGTCGGTGGCCATCAGTCGGCACCCAAGAGATCACCCACATACTTGGCGACGGCCTGGACGGCCGCCATGGTTCCCGGATAGTCCATCCGCCTCGGACCAACCACTCCCAGGCCACCCAACGCGGACGCTCCGCGACCGTATCCTGTCGCCACCACTGATGTGGAACGCAACGCATCCACGTTGTTTTCATGACCAATACGGACCGTGACAGTATCGAGGTCCCGTACCTCGCCGATCAGTTTCAACAGAACGACCTGCTCCTCCAGAGCTTCCAGAAGCGGACGCAGCGTATCGGCAAAGTCGATGGCGGAACGCGTCAGGTTGGCGGTACCTGCCAAGGCGATCCGTTCCTCCGGCTTGTCGATCAGTGCCTCCATCACAACCGCGATCAGCGTATTCAGGTGCGGACGCAGATCCGCACGGGCGGCATCCGGCAGATCGGCGACCGCCTCCGGCGCGTCCACCAGCCGACGCCCGTTCAGCGCCGTGTTGAGCACCCCGCGCAACTCGCCGACGGTCAGGTCGTCCAGCGGCGCGGGGATCTCGACCACACGCTGCTCGACCCGCCCGGTATCGGTGATCAGTACGAGCAGCAAGCGTACCGGTGTGATCGTCACGATCTCGATGTGTCGGACGCTGCTACACGACAGCGACGGGTACTGCACGACCGCGACCTGACGGGTGAGCTGCGCGAGCAGCCGGACCGATCGCCGGACCACGTCGTCGAGATCGACCGCGCCCTCCAGGAAGCTCTGGATGGCCCGCCGCTCGGCCCGGGACAGGGGCTTGACCCCCGACAGCCGGTCGACGAAGAGGCGATAGCCTTTGTCCGTGGGGATCCGGCCAGCGCTGGTGTGCGGCTGGGTGATGTAGCCTTCCTCCTCAAGCGCGGACATGTCATTACGGACAGTAGCCGGAGATACCCCCAGCTGGTGGCGCTCCGCCAACACCTTGGACCCCACGGGTTCGTTGCTGAGCACGAAGTCCTCAACGATGGCTCGCAGTACGTCCAGCCGCCGTTCCTCCAGCACGCCGTATCACCCCTTTGCCACGCTGAAGCCGTCGGGCGAGGTCAGCGACGACCGCTCGAGACCGCCGAGACCGGAAACCCGTTGGTGAGGCGTTCTGGCACTCGATTGCCGCGAGTGCCAATTGTAGCTGTCCCGGCGACCAGGCGAGACGGACAAACACGTCAACGAGGGCGGGAACTCAAGGAGTGTTTCCTGGCACCGGCTAGTCCGGCAGGAGATCACGTATGACGCTGTCGGCGAGCAGTCTGCCTTGCAGGGTCAACAGAACGCGTCCCGCCGCCAGCGCCGAGGGATCGACCAGCCCGTCGGCGGCGAGCCGACCGGCCTGCGACCACCCCGCCGCAGTGAGCTCCTCGACGGCGAGGCCCTCGGCCAGGCGTACCCCGAGCATGACCCGTTCCATGTGCATGGCGGCGTCGTCCAGTTCCTCGCGGGCCGCCGCGGGACTCACACCCTCGGCAAGCAGCGTGCTGTAGGAGGCCGGATGGCGGACGTTCCACCAGCGGACACCCCCGACATGGCTGTGCGCCCCCGGTCCGAAGCCCCACCAGTCGGCACCACGCCAGTACCCGAGATTGTGCCGGCTGTGAGACTCGGGACCACGCGCCCAGTTGCTGATCTCGTACCAGTTCAGACCAGCCGCGGTCAGGGTCTCCTCGGCCTGCCGGTAACGGTCCGCCATGAGATCGTCGTCGGGCGGGAGCAACTCACCGCGCCGGATTCGCCGGGCCAGCCGGGTACCGTCCTCGACGGTCAGCGCATATGCGCTGACGTGGTCGGGAGCGAGCTCGACCACCGCGTCCAGGCTCATCTGCCAGTCCCGATCGGATTCGCCGGGAGTACCGTAGATCAGATCGAGGTTGACATGGGCGAAACCAGCCTTGCGCGCCCAGCCGACCACGTCCGGGACACGTCCGGGTGTGTGCTGGCGGTCGAGCGCGGCAAGCACGTGCGGACGGGCGCTCTGCATCCCGAACGAGACCCGCGTGTACCCGGCGGACGCCAGCCGCTCCAGGACGCCGGCGTCCACGGACTCGGGGTTCGCCTCCGTCGTCACCTCGGCGCCGGCAGCAATGCCGAACTCCGTGTCGATCATCCGAAGCAGCAGTTCGAGGTCCTCGGCAGGCAGCAGGGTCGGCGTCCCACCGCCGACGAAGACCGTTGACACCGCAACGTCGGCCGTGCCGAGAACGGCTCGGGCAAGGCGAAACTCAGCCGCCAGCGTTTCCACGAACGTGCCGATCGCGACCCCCGGCCCGAGTTCGGTCGCGGTGTAGGTGTTGAAGTCGCAGTAGCCGCAACGGGTCGCGCAGTACGGGACATGCACGTAGACCCCGAACGGACGGGTACCGAGGCTGCTCGTGGCCCGCGCCGGGAGCGCACCGTCCCTCACCCGGGAGTTGCCGTCGACGGCCCGGGGGCCCGGACCTCCCGGACCGGCTTCGCCGGACAGACCGGAGTTCGACGCGGCCGTCGAGATGCGTGGCATGACCATAGTGTGCCCGACTCGCAACACTGTGTCTGCCCTCAGCGTCCGCTTTCCGTTCTGGCAATCGCATGCGCGACCAAAGGACACCGGGGTTGCGGCCGTCCCCTGGCCACCAGATGGTCCCAGGGGCCATCGGAGCTCCCTACCAGCGGCAGCGTTGATCTGACATTGATAATCGACGGGTCAATATAGGTAAAGCGTCGTGAGTTCGTGGTCCCGCGTCGGGGAAGCTCAATCACATGAATGACGACGCCGTGCGCGGTGTCCTCGACAACATCGAGGATCTTCTCCCCCCCCACGCGACGGAGTACCGATCCGGCACCCTGACCGGATCGGCCGGTCCCGCCAACCATGATGAACCCGCTACCGAACCCATCCGACTACCCTCCTCATCCACCCGAATCCCCTGAGTAGCCCGGGGGGTCAGGGCCTCCCGGACCGGCTTGCGGACCTGCCGGATCCGGGAGGAACCCCGAGATGAGAAGACAGTCCGGCTATTTTCCGCTCTTGGACGTGTCCGTGGAGAGGGCCGCGATGAATGCTTCCTGAGGGACTTCGACGCGGCCGATGGTCTTCATCTTCTTCTTCCCCTCCTTCTGCCTCTCCAGCAACTTGCGCTTGCGGGTGATGTCACCGCCGTAACACTTGGCCAGGACGTCCTTGCGGATGGCGCGGATGTTCTCCCGGGCGATGATCCGGCTACCGACCGCCGCCTGGATCGGCACCTCGAACTGCTGGCGCGGGATCAGCTCCCGCAGCCGGGAGGTCATCGCGACCCCGTAGCCGTATGCCTTGTCCTTGTGGACGATCGCGGAGAACGCGTCGACGGCCTCACCCTGCAGGAGGATGTCGACCTTCACCAGGTCGGACACCTGCTCGCCGGCCGGTTCGTAGTCAAGGCTCGCATACCCCCGGGTCTTCGACTTCAGCGCGTCGAAGAAGTCAAAAATGATCTCACCGAGAGGGAGCCGGTACTTGAGCTCGACCCGGTCGGTCGACAGGTAGTCCATCCCGCCCAACGTGCCGCGCCGGCCCTGGCACAGCTCCATGACCTGCCCGACGAAATCCGACGGCAGCAGCACCATGGCGTCCACGACGGGTTCGTACACCTCGACGATCTTGCCTGCCGGCCAGTCGCTCGGATTGGTGACGATCATCTCGCTGCCGTCCTCCATGACCACCCGGTAGACCACGTTCGGCGCCGTGGAGATGAGCGTGAGATCGAACTCCCGCTCCAGACGTTCCCGGACGATCTCCAGGTGGAGCAGCCCGAGGAAGCCGCAGCGGAAACCGAACCCCAGGGCCGCGGACGTCTCGGGCTCGTAGGTCAGGGCGGCGTCATTGAGCTGCAGCTTGTCCAGGGCCTCTCGCAAGGCGGGATACTCACTGCCGTCAATCGGGTACAGACCGCTGTAGACCATCGGGCGTGGGTCGCGGTAACCGCTCAACGGTAGTTCGGCCGGGTGGCCCGCCGAGGTCACGGTGTCGCCGACACGAGCCTGCCGGACGTCCTTGACCCCCGGGATGAGGTAGCCGACCTCCCCGGCGGACAACCCGTCCCGCGGGATCGGGTCCGGCGAGATCACCCCGACCTCGAGGGTCTCGTGGCTTGCCCGCGTCGACATCATCAGGCAGCGGTCCCGGGCGGTCAGCCGGCCGTCGACCACCCGCACATAAGTGATCACACCCCGGTAGGTGTCGTAGACGCTGTCGAAGATCATAGCCCGAGCGGGGGCATCCGGGTTGCCCATGGGCGCGGGAACCTGCCGGACGATCTCGTTGAGCAGCTCGGGCACGCCCTGGCCGGTCTTGCCCGACACCAGGAGCACATCGTCAGGGTCACATCCGATGATCTGCGCCAGCTCAGCCGCATACTTCTCCGGCTGCGCAGCCGGAAGATCGATCTTGTTGAGTACAGGGATGATCTGCAGGTCGTTCTCGAGGGCCAGATACAGATTGGCCAACGTCTGCGCCTCGATGCCCTGGGCCGCGTCGACGAGCAGCACCGCGCCCTCACAGGCCGCGAGCGACCGACTGACCTCGTATGTGAAGTCGACATGACCAGGGGTATCGATCAGGTGCAGGACGTAGTCGCAACCATCATCGGCCTGCCACGGCAGACGGACGCTCTGCGCCTTGATCGTGATGCCACGCTCGCGCTCGATGTCCATTTTGTCCAGATACTGGGCACGCATGTTGCGAGCCTCGACGACACCGGTGACACCGAGCATCCGGTCGGCGAGCGTCGACTTACCGTGATCGATGTGAGCGATGATGCAGAAGTTGCGGATCGACGCCTGGTCGACCGATGCCTGGTTGATACGACGGGGGTCGGAGGCTGGGGGCACGCGGAGTCTTCTCGTTTCGTCGGGACGGACTGTGTCATCGTGCCAGGGCCTGGCACGCAAGGCTCGGCATGCCGGGGCCCGGCACGCAAGGCCCGACATACCAGGCCCGACATACCAGGCTCACCGCGCCGGAAGCCGATGGTCACATCGGGGGATGCCGTCCGCAACGGCCCCTGGACGCCGTCCGCCCCGGCCGGTGGACGCCACGGACGCACCCCTCCGGCGCGGCTCGTGGGTAAGTTGGTAAGGTTACCGATGTTTCCCGGGGCTGCTCGGCTTCTCCGGTGCCACCCGTGCACCGGCAGGTCGCCAACAGACCAGTCGTGAACAGGCCAGTCCTGAGCCGACACCGGGGTTCAACCGCCGCTCATACCGATTCGACGACCAGGGGTTCTTTCGCGTGGCCAATATCAAGTCGCAGATCAAGCGCAACCTCACCAACGAGAAGCGACGGCTGCGCAACAAGGCTGTGAAGTCCGAGCTGAAGACGGTCATCCGCCGCTTCCGGGTGGCCGTGGAGGCAGGCGACCACGAGCGCGCCGGCCTGGAGCTGCGCGTCGCATCGCGCAAGCTGGACAAGGCTGTCAGTAAGGGTGTCATTCACGCGAACCAGGCTGCCAACAAGAAGTCGGCGATGGCCGCACGGCAAGCTTCACTGACCAACGTCTGACCTCAGGTCCAACCTCCGACCTCGGTCCACACGACGTCCCGCGGGCAGACTCACCAACGTCCCCACGGCGAGCTGGAGACTTGGGCCTCCCGGGCCTCCCGGATCAGCTTTTCCCGATCCGGGAGGAACTCCGAGCGCATACGATCATAATCGTGCTGCCTTCGGCCCATGCGCTTCGGGCCTCCGGCAGCGCGCAAAAGCCATCATCGCGCTGCCTTTGCTCCTCTGGCCCGTCCGTGGATCTGCTCGATGTCGGCTATGCATACGCCGGTTCGGGGCATGTGCTGGCAGCATGGTGCCGGAACCTGCGCTGTCAGTTCGGTGGGGCCTCGGACACCGGTCGTTCGTCTTCCGCGCAACGGATCCGCGCCTCGTCCGATCCCAGCATCTTCTTGATTATTTCGCCGTAGGCCGCCATGACGATCACCGCCAGCGGCAGCGCCACGATCACCCATGCACTTGCCAGATCAGCCAAGGCGATCAGCAATCCGAGCAGGATGCTGCCGGCACCGAGGAACCCATACCATCGGCCGACCAGGTCACAGTTTGCCGAGTCCGACTGCGGGTCCGGGTTCGGCGGCCCCGCGTTTTCTCGGTCCAGATCGCTTCGCCCCGGGTCACCTCCCCCTGAGTCACCTCGTCCTGGATCGCTTCGGTCTCGGTTGTCCTGGTCCGGGCCGGCCTCGCCCGGGTCGGACGGGTTTTTCCGATCGGACCGGGACACATCCGATGTCATCGGCGGGCTCCCCCCGTACGACCGCGGGCCGACACGATCTGGGTGACGAGCCTTTCCAGGCCGTAGACCGGGTCCACAGCGCCGCCCTTGACCGCCGCATCCGCGGCACTGATCACACGCATCGCATGGGCCAGCCCTTCGTCGCTCCAGCCTCGGGCGGCCCGTTGGGATCGCTCCACCTTCCAGTCGGGCATGCCGAGACTGCGTGCGAGCTCCCAGGTCGAGCCGCCACCGGCAGCCGCAACCCGGGCCAGGTCGCGCACTCCGGTGGTCATGGCGCTCACGACGAGGACCGGCGGGACGCCGTTGGCGAGCGTCTGGCGCAGCACGGTCAGGGCCTGGGGCAGATCTCCCGCGATCGCGGCGTCCGCCACCGCGAAACCGGTGGTCTCCGCCCGACCGCGATGGTATTTGGCGACCAGGGCCTCGTCGACGGTTCCACCGGAGTCGGTGACCATCTGCTCGCATACCGCAGCCAGCTCACGCAGGTCGCTACCGACGGCGTCCACCAGCGACTTCACCGCACCCGTGCTGATCTGGCCGCCGAGACGGCGAACCTCGGCCGAGACGAAGTCGTGGCGGTCGCGGGGGCGGGTGATACGCGCCGCCGGAACGACCGTGGCACCTGCTGCCTTCATCGCATCGACCAGCTTGCGGTTGCGTGCGGCACCGCTGTGAACGACAACAAGCACAACGTCATCCAGCGGTCGGGAGATGTAGGCCAGCAGCGCCTCTCGAAGATCGTCTGCGAGTTCCTGCGCACCACGGACCACGACCATCCGTAGCCCGCCGAACATCGATGCGCTGGTCAGGTCGACCACATCGCTTTCGGTGAACTCGCCGGGCGCCCGGTCGACGATCTCCACCTGCGGATCGTGGATCCGGGCGGCGTGGACGACCTCCCGCACCCCACGGGAGACCAACAACTCCTCATCACCGGAGACAAGGACCATCCGTGGCAGTGCGGATGTCGACGGCACGGTGGGGAGCATGTCACAAGGACGGTGCGCAGACCTCACGGCCCGGCCGGGAACATACGAGGATTACGATCCGCTACCTCTGCCCAGGTCAGATTCCGGCAGACCGAGAAATGATAATCAACTGTACGCCCGCAACGATGGCGGACAGTACGGCGAGAACGCGCCGCCCGCGGCGCCGGCGCACAGCTACGAGCAGCACGATCGTGACAGCGACGAGAACCAGGGCGCCGAGCGGACCGTCCGGCCAGCTGATCTGCGCACCGGGTACGCGTGCCGCGACGTCCGCGACCGTGATCAGCCATCCGCACGGCACACCCGCGAGGGTCGCCAATGCCTGGGCCAGGGGGTCGTAGACGATCGCGGCAACCGTGGCCAGGACTCCGAGGATGGTCGCCGGCGCAACCGCGGCCTCCGCGAGCATGTTGGCGGGAACGGCCACCAGGCTGACTCCACCACCGACGGCAACGAGAAGCGGTGAGCAGACGACATGTGCCGCCGCGGCGACCGCAAGCGGCTCAGCCAGCCACCTGGGCATCCGGCCCGCCAGGGCGTCCCGCCAGCCCGGAGCGAGGATCACCAAACCGGCGGTGGCGGAAACCGACAGAGTGAAACCGACCGAACGAGCAAGATCAGGGCTGACGAGGACGAGCACCAGCACGCTGGCCGCGAGCGCGGGTAGGGCCAGACGTGGCCGTCCGCTACCAGCCGCGACAATTCCGATCAACCCCATGACACCGGCACGTAGGACACTGGGTGACGGTCGGGCCAGGACGACGAAGCCGAACAGGGCCGCCGCAACCCAACCGGCCTGCAGCCACGGACCCAACCGGCTGTGCCGGATGACGACGGTCGCCGCGGCAATGATGATCGCGCAGTTCGCGCCGGAAACAGCGACGAGGTGCGACATCCCGGCGGTCCGGAAGTCCTCTCGAACCTCGCCATCGAGGTTACTCGTGTCACCGAGGACGAGGCCCGGCAGCAGCCCGCGACGCGGACCCTCAAGCCCTGACGCGGCGTCGCGCAACCCCGCCCGTAGATGACCTGCTGCCCGCTGCAGCGGCGAAGGTTCACCGACCGAGGCCGGTGCGGTCCTGACGAAGACGACCGCCGCAACGGTGTCGGCCGCTCGTGGCGGTGCCAGCTTGCCCGAGGTACTGACATGCTGACTCGGCAGCAGGTCCTCCCAGCCCGGCGCGGTCGCAAGCACCAGGACCGGCTGCCGCAGCCGGATGTCGTGCCCGTTCGCGGTCAGCCGCTCCACCCGCACCGGGACGATGACGAGTTCGCCGTTGCCCCCGTGGCTGACCCGCGGGTCACTGGTCACCGTGCCCTCGATACCGGCGGCCGCCCGTGCCGCGCCGAGGGCCGCGAGCGGACCGAGCATCCGGGCGCGGGTCGGCAGACCCGCCACCAGCACACCCGCGGCGAGGCAGGCCAGACATGCCAGACCCGCGGCCGTGGGCCGCCAGACACTCCTGCACCGAAGCAGGACCGCCGTGCACAGCAGTGTCACGCACAGCAGCACCCCGGCGATCCACAGCACAGCCGCGGGCGGCGCGGCCAGTCCGGCACCCGCAGCTCCTGCCCAGGCCGCGAGTGCCGGGCCGACAAGGCGCAGGTCGGAAGGTCTGTGTTGCAGATCATGTCCGAGAATGGTCATGCCCGTGCTCCATGCCACGCGGTCACCGGCGGACCGATCAGCTCTCTGTCGATCGCCGACCATCAGACGGTGACGAGTGGAAGAAGGTCGGTGAGCCGCTGATCACCGACTCCGGTCACCTCCCCCAACTGCCGCGGGGAGGTGAAGCCGCCGTGGGCCTCACGCCACTCGACGATCCGCTGCGCCAACACGGGGCCCACGCCGGGCAGCCCGTCGAGGGCTTCGACCGTGGCGGTGTTGAGGTTCAGCGGCGTTCCCGGCACGGCACCCGGCGAGCCCTTGCCACCGTCGCCCCCGGTGTCACCGGCACCGCCGGCGCCACCTGCGCGCTGAGGTGGCGCCGGCCCGGGACGGCCGTCCACAAGAATCTGCTCGCCGTCCACCAGGCGGCGCGCAAGCGCCAGGCCGGACGTGTCCGTCCCGGGCAACACCCCACCGGCCTGGGAGACGGCGTCCACCACCCGGGATCCTCCCGGGAGGGTGAACACCCCCGGATGGCGCACCTTGCCCGCGACGTCAACGACAACCTGTGCCTGCGGGCTCCCAGTGGCAGCAGCCGACGGCAACACCGCCGTCGGCCTGGGGGCGGCCGCGGCCACGCCGCCGTGCTCCGGGCCGGCAAGGTCCGTCACCTGCGTTGGCGGAGGAAGGGCCAGCACGGGCACCGGTCTGCCCCGCCAGGCAAACCAGCCGGCCGCCAGCGCCGCGACAAGGGCGACGAGCGCGATCAGCAACGCTCCGCGGATGGCCGGATCCACCAGTCCACCGCGCAGAGCGTGCGGCAGGCGCCTGGCAAGGCCGAGTCCGGCGCGGTGGATGATCATCTGCCGCTCCTCTCGGCCAGAGGCACTGCGCTCGGACAGCATCTCGTCGAGAAAAGAATGATCAGTAGGCGCCTTGCCGGCCGTATCGGGCCGGGACGATCGGCCGTGCCCATGGAGCACGGGTGGCTCCATGTGGAGGGGGTCCGGCTCCGCCGGATCCGGTTCTCCGTGGAGACCGAGCTGATCCGGATCAGTGCTGTACGGCGGGTCGAGCTCCAGGCCGTCATATTCCCCCACGGCGGAGGCACGGACCACTGGCACCCGTAGCCGTACCGCGGCAGCCGCACCCGAGCGGCTGCCGCGGGCACCGGGGGCACCGGGGGCAAAAGGAAGATCAGCCATGTCCGTGACGGTAAGACCCCTCGTCGCAGCGGTACACCGTTCGCGCGGTACCTGTGGACAACCGCATTTTATCCACAGGTACACAGTGAGTAGCAGGCAAAACCGGCTATATTCGGTACCACGGTCGACACGCGGCAACACACCCGATGCCCAACCGGAACGATCGCGTATAGTTGTATCGCACAATCAAGTATCGAAATGTCGAGCCGTAGGATGCATCTCGTTGCAACCTGCGTCCAATGCCCGCAACTGCCTACGCGTTCTCACTGTCACTGTGCCGGCATCGCCGAGCGTCTTGCACGACGGAGGATGAATGACGACTCAGAAAGATGTCATCGGTGACAGGAACCCACCGAGCGACGCCGGCCCAGGCCTGAGCCACCGGCAGATCATCGTCATCATCATCGGGCTGATGACGGGAATGTTGCTCGCGGCGCTGGACCAGACCATCGTCACAACCGCGCTGCCGACCATCGTCGGCGAGTTCCACCGCAGTGACACACTTTCCTGGCTGGTCACGGTCTACCTGCTGACTTCCACGATCTCCGCCCCACTGTACGGGAAAGCCAGCGACATCTACGGACGCAGGACCGTTCTACAGCTGTCCATCACCATCTTCCTGATCGGCAGCACGCTCTGCGGGCTCGCCCAGTCGATGTACCAACTCGTCGGATTCCGCGCAATACAGGGTCTCGGCGCCGGCGGCCTCATCTCCCTGGCCCTGGCTGTTATCGGTGATATCGTTCCACCCCGGGAACGCGGCCGTTACCAGGGATACTTCAGCGGAGTTTTCGGAGCGTCCAGCATCCTTGGCCCACTCATCGGCGGCTTCCTGGTCGACCATGGGTCATGGCGCTGGGTGTTCTTCGTCAACCTCCCGGTCGGGCTCGCCGCACTCGTCGTCATCAACCGGACATTGCGGCTGCCGTTCCGACGGCGCCGGGCGGCGATCGACTGGGCTGGCGCGGTCCTGCTGGTCGCGGGTCTCAGTGCCGTCCTGCTCGCCGCCCAGACCGGCGGCAAGGACTTCCCGTGGCCCTCCTGGCAGATTGCCACAATGATCGCCGCGGGAACCGTCCTGATCATCGGCTTCGCGCTGCGCGAACGGGCGGCGCCCGAGGCCATTCTCCCGCCGCGGCTCTTCGTCAACAGTATCTATACGGTATCCGCACTTCTCAGCCTTATCAGCGGCTCCCTCATGTTCGGGGCGATTATTTTTCTCCCGCAGTACCTGCAGATCGTCCATGGGGCGAGCGCAACCGCCAGCGGGCTGCGAATGCTCCCGCTGCTCGCCGGGATGCTGCTGACGTCGATCGGGTCCGGCCGACTGATCAGTGCTACGGGGCATTACAAGCGGTTCGTCGTCGTGGGCACGGTCGGGGTTACCGTAGGACTCCTTCTGCTGAGTCATATCAGCGCCGGCACGGACTCGCTGGAACTCGGCTTGTGGATGTTCGTCATGGGATTCGGCCTCGGCCTTCTCCTACAGAACATCACCTTGGCCGTACAGAATTCTATTGACCCGAGGGACATGGGTGCCGCAACATCCAGCGTGACATTCTTGCGTACTATGGGGGGCGCTATCGGCGCGTCAGCTCTGGGTGCGGTACTCACTGCCCAGCTGGCTAAGAACATCACCATGCGAGTGCCCGTATCGGACGGCGGCAGTGCTGCGTCCAATCGTCTTGTCTCAGCTCCGCGCGAGGTTGCGGAGCTGGCTGCGCCGATACGTGAAGCGGTGCGAGCCGCCTATGCCGACTCGCTCGGCCGGGTCTTTCTCATCGCCATTCCGATCGGTATCGCCGCGTTCGTGGTCAGCCTGTTCCTCCGGGAGGTCGAATTGCGCGGATCGGCCGCTATGTCCCAGGCTGGCACACCCGATGACGCTGTGGGACCAACTGTGCCGACGACAGCTGCGGCCCCGAACCGCGGGTGAAGCGATCGGCGGCCGACGTATTCACGGGGTAGCTTGTTTTTCGAACAAGTGACTTCGGCGCCATGCGAAGTCACGGGAAGACCCTGTCCGTAGGAACACGACTCATAGAAGCACGCCTGGAAAGGCGAACATCATGACCGTACCGAGTGCAGTCATCGAGAATCTCACCGGCACCTGGACGATCGACCCCGCTCACAGCCAGTTCGGCTTCGCCGTTCGGCACGCGATGGTGGCGACCGTCCGCGGCAGCTTCAGATCTTTCGAGGGCGCCCTGCGTCTCAACGGATCCAAGCCCTCGGCCTCAAGCGCCACCGTCAGCATCAACACCGACAGTATCGACACCGGGAACTCCGACCGTGACACCCACCTACGCTCCCCCGACTTCCTCAACACCGAGACGTACCCGACGATCACCTTCACCAGTACAGACATCAAACCAGGGGACGACCCGGACACCTATGTGGTCACCGGCGAGCTGACAATTCACGGCGAAACACGCGCAGTCGAGATGGTCGTCGAGTTCCAGGGCGCTGCTGTGGACTCGTTCGGCAACGTCCGGGTGGGATTCGCTGCTTTCACGTCCATCAGCCGGAAGGACTTCGGTCTCACCTGGAACGCGCCGCTGGAAACAGGGGGTGTTCTCATCGGCGACAAAGTCAAGATCGATGTCGATATCTCAGCAATCAGGACATCCTGATCAGGGCGCCGGCAAGAACCCACCTCCCACAGACGGGCACCACCGACTCCCCCGACGCCCGGAGTCCCACATACTCTGGGATGGGCGAGGCTGTGATGCGCGTGACGTTGTTGAGTCCGTCGGCGATCGCCGACGACCTACGTGGGAACGGGGCGCTGCGACCGCTCGATGACCGGCCAGAGCCGGGAGAAACATGCCCGGCGCTACCCGCAGCTGGCTGCGACAGCCGAACCGCGCCTGCGCACAACCGACGAACGGCACAAAAGGCCGGGACGGCGAGGCTGAGGACCGGCTAAGGCCGATGCCGAGGACTGGTGGCACCCGGCACAGGGAACCCTTTTCAGGTCGGAAGGCACGAGCAGACCTGGAGATGACAATCATGATGACAACGGCAGCGGAACACCGTCACCGCGGCGGAGCTCCCGGCGCGGTCTGGGTGGCAGGGCTCTTCCTGGGGATCGCGGTGACAGTTCTCGGCGCATTCCTGGTCGCCAACCCCTTCGCAGCCGCGAGCACACTCGCGATCCTGGTCGGAGTGGGGCTGGTGCTGGCCGGAATCATGGACGCGGTCGCGGCCGCCCGCTCAGGTGAGGACGCACCGTCTGCCCTCTTCGGCGCCCTGCTCGTGATCGGCGGGATCGTTGCGCTCGCCTGGCCGGGCGTCACCTTGTGGGCGGTGGCCGTCATCGTCGGGATCTGCCTGCTGGCGGCCGGTGCCGTGCGTATCGCCATGGCCGGCTATGCGCACGAACACGGACGCCCCTGGGGGTGGGGCGCGTTCATCGGCGCCATGGCAATGGTCGTCGGCATCCTTGCCCTGGCGTGGCCGTCCGCCACCGTGTTCATCCTGGCGGTGATTTTCGGGATCGAGCTGATCGTGCACGGCATCGGGCAGATCGCGCTCGCCCTTGCGGTCCGCCGGGAGCTGCAGGCCTGAGGCTCCCGGGCGCAGACCTGCCGGTACCCGGGGAGCTGAGGTTACCGGGGAGCTGAGGTTACCGGGGTTGTGCGACCCGGCGAGCTCGATATCGAACATATGTTCGGGTATCGTATCCGTATGCCCTTGCAGCGCAGCCTGTTGACCGCTGGTGATCCCGAGGTCGCCGACAGCGTCACGTTCAGCCGCATCCACCTCGACGGGACATCATGGGTCGACGTCGCGCCCGGGTGGCTGTGCGGCGCCGACGAACTCTACGAGATCCTCGCCGGCGAGGTCCCCTGGCAGCAGGGCCGACGGTGGATGTACGAACGCATGGTCGACGATCCGCGGCTGTCGCGGTGGTACAAGGCGACCGAGCCCATCCCCCATCCGGTACTGGGTGCCGCGCGTGACGCATTGTGTGCGCATTACCAGGTGCCGCTCAGCTCGGTCGGGCTCAACTTCTACCGTAACGGTGACGACAGCGTCGCGTTCCACCGTGACCGTGAACTGCGCAGGCTTGGCAACACTCTGATCACGATCGTGACGCTGGGGGCGCGGCGTCCCTTTCGGCTCCGTCCGCGCGGTGGCGGAGTCGGGCGGACGCTGCTCCCCGCGTCCGGGGATCTCCTGGTAATGGGTGGCCGCTGCCAGGCCGATTGGGAACACGCGGTCCCGAAGATTGCCTCCTGCGGCCCGCGGATCAGCGCGTCCTGGCGGTGGGCCGCGTGAGGGCGCCCTCGACCCCGCGCCGGGAGGTGTGTCACCCAGGGGATGGCTCGCGAACGGAAGCTGGCGCTGGTCGGTCAGGACCGTGCGGCGTGGGTGGCCCGGCGGCCCGTGCCGTCCGCTTCGTCACCGGCCGGGGTGACCGGCTCCAGCAAATGCGGACCGTTGTTGCGTACGTTGCCGACCTGGGAGCTGACCGGGTACGCGCGCAGCACCCCAGCCGGTGCGGGCCCAAGCATGCTGGTCAGCGTCGCCGGATCGTCCAGACCAGGATCGAGCCAGTGCGACCAGGCCGCCGGGGGGATGACGACCGGCGAACGCGGATGCAAGAACTCCAGACCGGCCGGTGCGGTAGTCGTGATGATGGTGAAGGTCGCAAGCATATCGCCCGAAGGGCAACGCCACAGCTCATACAGTCCCGCAAGCGCGCCGAATTCACTGTCAGCCGGGCGTACCAGATACGGTTGCGCGCGCCGGACCCCCTCGACCCGGTGCCACTCGTAGTAGCCCGTGATCGGGACAAGACAACGGCGCGCCCGCAGCGCGGCGCGGAACGCGGGCTTGATAGCCACGGTTTCCGCCCTAGCATTGATCATTCGGTTGCCGATGGTGACGTCGTTGGCCCATGACGGCACCAGACCCCAGCGCGCCAGCCGCAGCCGGGGGGCCGGTGCCGGTTGGCCCGACGGGATGACGACCACCGGGGCCGAAGCGGTCGGCGCGACATTGAAGTTCGGCTGCGTGCCACCTGTTTCGTCACGCGCGGAGAACGACTCTGCGAGTTGCTGTCCGCCCATGGCGTTGGCATAGCGACCGCACATGTGTTCGTATTCTGCCAGACAATCATCCCTGCCGCATGGCGTCCACCACATGACATCCCCGACCCCTGACAGCTACTATAAGCAACCGTTCGTCCACATTGTGCCCAGAAGGAGGCATGCTCAGAACACGGCATGTCCGGAGCCGCACCTCACGCACGAGCCACGTCACCACACGAGCCATTCGACCGACATGGCCAGACAGAACAGGGAGACCAACGCGAAGAACGCTACCCACAACCACGCCGGCATTCCGGTCAGCCGGGCCAGCTGATCCGGATCCGACGTCAGCGCGCGGCCCCGACTGCGGGTTCGCTGCACCTCGATGATCGGCCGCACACCACCGAACAGGAGGAACCATGTGATGAACATGGCGAACAGCTCCTGGGAACGATCTGATGCCAGCACCGACACGGCGACGACGATCCCGGCGCTGATCATGATCGACAACACGCCGAAAGCGTTGCGGATGGCGACCAGTACCCCCAGGAGCAGGGCAACGCTGAGCCGCAGCATCAGACTCACCTGGTTGGCCGCGAGCAGGGCTGCGGCGCCGAGACCAAGCAACGAAGGCGTGACGTAGCCGGCCGCAACCGTGATGACGACACCCGGACCGGCCGGACGGCCGGCCGACACGGTCACACCGGAGGTGTCGGAATGCAGGCGGATACCACCGAGGCGCCGGCCACTTCCGAGCGCGGCCAGCGCATGTCCTCCCTCGTGGGCAATAGTGATCACATGTCGGGCCAGAGGCCACAGCTGGTTGTTGAGCACCACGACAAAGGCGATCGCAGCACCTGCGAACGCTGTCCATCGCGGCGGATCCCCCGAGTTGAGCAGGTGTATCCACTCGTCAGGCGTCGCACGTCTCCTATCTGATCGTGTCCGACCGGTGCTGCCAACGGCCCGTGGAGTGTCGATGCGACCGGCCGGACCTGAGTATGCAATGCTGCGGGAAACGATCGTCGAGTGCCTGTCCGGCGCGGCCTCCCTGCCCTTCCGGCATGGTGTCCCAGCAGCTCACGACAACTCACGGTACGATCAACCAGTCACTTTTCGTGGCCGACCGAAGTCGATCGCCACAACAGAGATCATCACAACAGAGATAGCCGGGAGGTTAGGAGCGGGTGGCGGAACTCGTCTACAAGCCGGTGATCCGCTTCGCACTCGGGGTCTTCAAGGCCCTCGACCTCACGCTGGACGTTCGGGGCCAGGAGCACGTACCAGCCACAGGCGGGTGCATCGTCGCCATCAACCACGTCTCCTACCTGGACTTCGCTCTCGCCGGTGTCCCGTTCTGGCGCTCCCACCGCCGCATGGTCCGTTTCATGGCTAAGCACGATGTCTTCTCCCACCCGATCGCCGGGCCCCTCATGCGCGGAATGCGCCATATTCCCGTAGACCGGTCCTCAGGTGCGGGGTCGTACCGTCATGCGGTGACGGCGCTGCAGGCCGGCGAGCTTGTGGGCGTCTTCCCCGAGGCGACGGTCAGCCGCAGCTTCTGCCTCCAGCCCTTCAAGACCGGGGCGGCGCGGATGGCCGCCGAGGCCGACGTCCCGGTGCTGCCGATGGCCATCTGGGGCAGCCAGCGCATTCTAACCAAGGGGCGGCCGCGCAACTTCCGGGCCGCGCGCGGAAGCACGGTCTCGATCGTCGTCGGCGAGCCGATCCCGCCCACCGAGCTCAAACCCGCGGCGACTGGAACCCAGTTGCTCGCGGACGCCGTGTTGAAGCTTCTGACCGATGCCCAGCGTGACTATCCGCCGCCGCCCCCGGGTGAATCGCCGTGGTGGCTTCCGGCCCATCTCGGTGGCTGTGCGCCCACACCCGAGGTGGTCGCCCAGGAGCAGGCCAAGTCACACAACAAGAAGTAACGTCCCGCATACACGACCTGCGGACGCGGCGCTTCGGCGCTTCGACCTTGTCGGAGCAGCCCGGAAACGCATGCGTTTCCGGGCTGGAGACATCTCAGCGCCGGAGCATCGCGAACAATTTCACCCGGTAACGCCACGGACCTGGCGAAGTCCACCCAGCAACGCCGCAGACCCGGCGAGCCTGCGCCTCCACCGCCGACAGCCGGCGACCAGCGTCGGCGGGACGACCCGCTCGGTGAGCAACGGCCAGTGCTTCGAGCTTCTTACCGTCGGCCGCATCCCCGTCTGTCGCAAAGGCGACAGACGGCCGCGGGCGGCATCCGGCCAGGCGGCAAGCTCCTACGCTCCGACCGGCTTATAGCACGGGGTCAAAAGTAGTCAGGAGAAGGGTACTCAAGGCATTTCGTCACCGCGACCATCCAGCCCATGCCTGCGACCCACAGCCTCCCAGGACAAGGCAAAGGCTACTGGCGGACAACATCCGAGCCCCAAATGTGTCAAGGCTCTCTAGGGAAACCGGACGACCCATTGGTAACCTCAAGCACCAACAACAATTTCTACCTACTCACCTGGTTCACCGGTTCTACGTTTGCACAGACTTACCTGTTCGTCGTCGACGGAGGCGCCCACGATGGCTGTACAAGAGCTGGCGATGCCTGCTGCTAGCAGGGTCGGCACGGTGGTCGCGATTGGGCAGCAGGTTCGGGTCCCGAAGACCGCCGAGCTCGTCGCAGCACACCTTCGTCGCCGCATCGTGCGAGGAGAGCTCGTCGAGGGCGATGCGCTCCCGCCCGAAGCCACCCTCATGGAGCAGTTCGGCGTCTCCCGGCCGACGCTGCGCGAGGCATTCCGGGTCCTGGAATCCGAAGCCCTGATCACAGTCAGGCGCGGCGCCCACGGCGGCGCACGCGTGCACACCCCGAACGGGGACATCGCCGCCCGCTACGCCGCGCTGGTCCTGGAGTACCGCGGGACGACCCTCGCCGACATCCACCAGGCCCGCGCCGTGATCGAGCCACCGTGCGTGGCGCTGCTGGCGGAAAACCGCACCCAGGAGGACCTCGACAAGCTCCGGCTGGCGGTAAGCCAGACCACGGCCGCGACCACCGCCGACGACCCGGGTCAGTCCCTGCAGGCCGATCTCGCCTTCCACGTCCTGCTGGTCGAGCTTGCCGGGAACATGACGCTGTCGGTCCTGTCGGGGATGCTGCGCCACATCCTCGATCTCGCCACGTTGTCCCACCCCAGTTCGGAACGCAACGCCGAACACCGGCTCGCCATCCGCCGGCGTCTCCTCGAGCACGAGCGGGTTGTGGACCTCATCGAGGCGCGTGAGGCCAGGGCCGCGGAGGAGCTGTGGCGGGCTCACCTGCTGGAGACAGGCCAGTACCTGACCAGTAGTCCGGTCGCCGCGACCGTGCTCGACCTGCTCGGCTGACCGGCGAAGCCGTCGACACAGCCGGTCCGCGGATTCGCGGCCAGCAGACCTGGACCTCCCGGACCTGCCAGATCGGCTTCCGGACCCCGGATCCGGCAGGAACCCTGTTCGCTGATCGAACGTCGTTATTCGGCGGCATCCTGGTCGAATAACGCCCCTCGGCAAGTCCTTGGTCAAGTCCTTGCCGAGGGGTCAGGGGCGGAAGCGTCCCGGGACGGGGATCCCGTCACGTATCGTCACAGTCGGGGTAAACTGTTCGCCCTCTCCACCGCGGCTGCCCGTGTCTCGAAGGGACCGTCAGCGAGCAGGCCAACCAGGGACCAGCGAACAGCCCACCAGCGATGACCCTCATCGCAGACGACCTGAGCGGCATCGCTGGAACAACGGATCGAATCAGCCTGGACACGCCGACGACCGGTACCGGTTCGATGCCTGAAAGATGAATGATGCAGCGCCGTCAATGGTCCGTCCACTCCTCGGTGCCCGGTGCCCGGTCATTCGACCTTCCACCTACGGTGCGACCCCACGCCACACCACTCAGGCAGACTTGCATCCATCACCGGTGTTGTCAAAACACGTACCGTACCCGTGGCACGACAGCGGCAGTTTCACATCGGCACATTACCGGCAGTATTCATGTGGATACAAAGAGAATGCTCGCTCAATCGGCAGGGAACGGCATTCCCCGCCACGAAACCCACGGCAATCGGCTGGTCGGCTGGTCGGCTGGTCGGCTGGTCGGCTGGTTTGGTGAACCAGGCTCGGCCACAGGTCAACGCAACGGGTCGAAAGGCGCGAGTTCCGCCGGGCAGCGGCCCGTGATGAGCGCCTGCGCCACCAGCTGTCCACTGACCGGCCCCAACGTGATGCCCCACATACCGTGCCCGCCGGCCACGAACAACCGCGGGGAGGCCGTCCGGCCGATCAGGGGAAGGCCGTCGGGCGTGCAGGGCCGCGAGCCAACCCATTCCTGCCTCCGAGAGGCCAGCTCCACCCCGGTCAGCAGGGGGCGAACCGCATCGACAATCGCGGTGATCCGACGGTGGTCCAGCGGCGCCCGAGGTTCCCGGAACTCCATCATCCCGGCGATACGCAGCCGGTCCCCCAGCGGTGTACAGGCCACCCGCTGGGCCGGGAAATACAGCGGGCCCTCGGGTACGGCACGGGCCGCCACGCTGAAGCTGTACCCCCGCCCCGCCTGCACGGGGAGACGAACCCCGAACGGGCGTGCGAGCTCGTTCAGCCACGCGCCGCTGGCGACGACGACCGCGTCGAACCGGGCGGTCTGCCCCGTCGAGAGCTCCAACGCCATGTCGGCATCGCAGTCACGGATCCCGCGGACGCCGATGCCCTCCCGCAGATCACCGCCTCGAGCCCGGACGCTGTCGGCGAGCGCCGCCACGAAGCGCCCCGGGTCGCAGAAGCGCTGGCCGTCGATACGGACCGCGGCATCGATCTCGCCGGTCAACGCCGGCTGCAAGGCCCGCGCCTCGGAGCCGCTGAGCAGTTCGAAGTCGACCTTCTGGCCCGCGGCGCGGATCTCAGCGAGTTCGGTGACCAACGTCTCCCGCTCACGCGCGCTGCGGTAACAGGCCAGAAAGGGCGCGGCCGGACGGGTCGGCACCTGCACTCCCCCCGCGGCCAGCTGGTCGAAGGCGTCGAACGCCCTGCGGTTGACCGGCACGAGGCTTTCCATCGCCGCCCGCCAACGTCGCGCCGTACTGTTACGGGCGAATCCGGCGAGGAACCGCAGCAGCTGCGGATCCGCACGTGGTGGCACGTACACCGGGGACGCCGGACTCACCACGGCACGGACGCCGTAACGTAGTACCGCCGGTTCCGGCAGGGGCGTTGCCAGGCTCGGAGTAACCCACCCCGCATTCCCCCAGGACGAGCCGGCCGCAACATGATCGCGCTCGATCACCGTGACCTGGACCCCGTGCTCCTGGAGGAACCATGCGGTGGACAGGCCGATCATGCCGGCGCCGACGACACCCACCCGCTCGGGCGTACGACGCCGCGACCCGATGACAGCGCTGGTTGCCGGAACGGTCACCGAGCTGGGGGAACGACCGTCGGATCGGTAGGTCATGTCACCTCACCACCCTCACTGCCCTGGCGCCGCCGGGCCGACGATCGATCGTCCCAGCTCACCGGGCACGTACTGTCGTTACCATGCGGCCGATGATGGCGGTGGGCACAGCGTGATTCATGCTGTTCTCGCCTATCTCACATGTCCGATGTGCCGAAAGGATCTGGCCGTGGGCCCGGGGCAGGTGCGCTGTCCGGCAGGCCACACCTACGACCTCGCCAGGACGGGCTACCTGACACTCACCACCGGACGGGCAGCGGCACCGGACGGTGACAGTGCGGACATGGTGAAGGCACGGGAGGCATTCCTCACCGCCGGTCACTACGCCGCGCTCGCGGACAGGCTCGCCACGGCCGTCCACTGCCATCAGAGCACCATCGGCGCTTACCAGAACAACGGCGGCGAGAGCAGATCCGCAAACAGCGGGGAGCCCGAAAACAGCGGCGAACACGCCGGCGGCGAACCGGTCGTCATCGATATCGGCGCCGGTACCGGCTACTACCTGGCGCACCTGCTCCGGTTATCACCGGGTGCGGTCGGCATCGCGGTGGACGCGTCGCGGTACGCACTACGGCGGGCGGCCCGGGCGCATCCACGCATCGGTGCTGTCGGCACGGACGTACGCGGCCCGCTCCCCATCCGGACCGCAGCGGCATCGCTCGTTCTCGACGTCTTCGCGCCACGTAATGTCACGGAGATGCACCGCATCCTACGCTCGGACGGACAGCTGGTCATTGTGATACCCACCGCCCGCCATCTTGCCGAAATCGTGGGTCCGCTCGGTCTGGTCACGGTAGACGAAAGAAAATCCGAGCGTCTGCGTGAGAAACTGGCCGGGTTTTTCGTCCAACAGGACCGGCTGACCCTCGACCTTGAGCTCTCCCTGCCGCCCGACGACCTGTTGAACCTCGTGATGATGGGGCCTACCGCCCACCATCGGCAGGCGTCGGACGTTCGTGTGGCCATCGAGGACAGATGGCCACACGGGGCCTCCGCGACGGCGTCATTCGCAATCGAAATCCACCGGCCTTTCCCCAGATAGTCGCTTCGCGACGGTCTGGGGCCCCGGCAGAGAGGTTGGCCACCGTACAGGGCTTACCGATCATCCAGCGATGATCGGTAAGGAAAAGGAGCGAGACGCCGGGTTGCTTCGCGACTATCCGCCGGAGCTTGGTGTGGTGGGCGGGGCAGCGTGAGTCAAGGCATCAGGCGGGATCTCCACGCGGACAGCGCATCCGGATCCGCACCGTTGTCGGCCAGCCAGCCCGCCACCCCACCGTCGTGGCCGTCGATGATGCTCAGCACCTGTTCGACGGCTGTGGCAGATGTCATGGCGAGATCACGAGCACCTCTGCCCCCGTCCGGCAGCAGCGGGCTGTCGCCCAGCCGACGTAGCACCGCGGGCATGTTCGTGGCCGTGACCGCGTAGTCCGCAAGCACCGCGTCCGCTTCGACACCCACGGCACGTAGCAGCACCGCCACGACAAGACCGGTCCTGTCCTTACCGGCCGCGCAGTGGACGAGCAGCGGGGCGGGTGTCCGAGCCGCGAGGTGAAGAATGCCGACCACCGTCGGACCGGCGAACTCGATGATCGACTGGTAGAGCGTGTGCAGACCGCCGGCCAGTGCCACGGCGGCCCGGGACGTGGGATCGGCGGGATCGACATCGCCGATCAACGGGATCACGTGGACGTCGGTCGTTGCCGACGCCAACGGGTGCGGGCCGCCGTCCTGTTCGACCGGCGAGCGCAGGTCGACGACCGTGCGGGGCGGCCATTCCAGATCGACCGACGGCGGCCGGTCGCCATGCCGGGGCGCATCACTGCGGTAGAGCACACCGACACGGGTCAACCTGCCGTCACTGGTGGGCAACCCGCCCAGATCGCGCAGGTTCACCAGCTGGTCGGACATCGTCTCGCTGCTCATGCGTTCGCTCCGCAGTGATCGTCTGATTTCCCTCTATCTGAGCACATCCGCCGCGGCTGACGACAAGGTGAACTCCCAGCAACCTCACAGGTTGGGTTCAGCAACGGTGAAGTCCGCTGGCCCACCGTGGACGGTGGAGCACCGGAACAACCTTGCCGTGGAGAGCAGGGAGCTGGTCGCTCCAAGTTCCGGGGTACCAGAGGGCCGAAGGCTGCGCGATCACGTTCTTTCCAGGCCCTGGGCCCCGAACCATCGAAGGGGGCAACACCATGACCATGACGACGACCATGACGACACTGGACTCGCTCACGAACGTCGACCCGTCCGCGGCTGCAGGCTGCCGGCGGCAGCGGCTGACCATGATGGCGTGCGGCGTCGGTATCACCCCGATCAGGGCACTCCTCGACGAGCTCGACTACTCCCCCGCCGAGGCCGTGCTGATCTACCGGGCCACGACCGAGCAGGGCCCGGCCTTCCGGCACGAGCTGGACATGCTGACCGTGCTGCACGGGATCCGCGTGATCTACCTGCCCGGGCACCGCTGCCCGGACCGCCCGTCATGGCTGCCGGAACGCTTCTCCTCCCTGCTGGACGACGTCGCGCTGCGCCAGATCGTCCCCGACATCGCCGACCACGACGTGTTTGTCTGCGGCCCCGAGGCATGGATGGAGGCCGTCCGAGACGCGGCGCTGCTGGCCGGCGTCCCGTCCGAGCAGCTGCACATGGCGCGGTTGACATGGTGAGGCCGAACGTCGACACAGTGCGGCAGGACACAGTGCGGCAGGACACAGTGCGGCAGGACACAGTGCGGCAGGACACAGTGCGGCAGGACACAGTGCGGCAGGACTGTGCCCGGACGCCCGGCACGGGCTTCCGGCACAGCCCGCGACCTGCGGCCCGGGTGACCCTGGCCACAAACAATTCCAGCCACAAACGACCGCGACCAGCCGGAACAGCAGCCCTTACCGACCGGGGAGGAAGATCTTTTCTGGGGTGTCGAGCGCCGGAGGGCACGCAGGCATATGCTCTATGTCCCGCTCCGCATGCGGATGTTGGCCGGGAGCGCCGGTCGTACAGCCGGGAACGCTCATCCCTCACAAGCCGGAAGGATCACAGGTGTCGACGACGTACGAGCACGAACTCGCGCGTGAGCAGGCGTATGTCGACACCCTGTACAGCCGCTTGGACGACCTGCGCGACCAGACCCGTGAGCAGCTGCGCGCCGTACTGCTGGAGGCGGGCACCGGCACGCCGCAGTCACGGGTGGAGCGGGACGCCTTCGCCGGCGCATACTCCGATCGGATCAGCCGGCTCGACGCCGCCGAGGAGCAGCTGTGTTTCGGCGCCATGGACCGCACCGACCATCGGCGCATCTACATCGGCCGGATCGGCCTGTCGGACACAGAGCACGAACCGATCCTGATCGACTGGCGTGCCCCGGTGGCCACCGCCTTCTACCGGGCAACCCTCGCCGACCCGCATGGACTGCTCCGGCGCCGCCACCTGCGGGCCAAGGGACGCGAGCTCCGCGGCTTCACCGATGACGTGCTCGACCCCACCGGTGTCGGCGACGGCCCGGTGGCCGGGGCGAGCAGTGACACACCGCTGCTGGAGGCGCTGTCCGCGCCCCGCTCAGGCCACATGCACGACATCGTCGCGACGCTGCAGGCCGAACAGGACAGGGTGATCCGCGCCGACGCCGGGTCCGTCCTGGTCGTCGACGGCGGACCGGGTACCGGCAAGACCGCGGTGGCCCTGCACCGGGCCGCCTACCTGCTCTACACCGAGCGGGAGCGGCTCGCCCGCTCCGGCGTGCTGGTGGTCGGCCCGAGCCCGGTATTCCTGCGCTACATCGAGCAGGTGCTGCCCTCCCTCGGCGAGACGGGTGTGATCTTCGCAACCCCGGGGCTGCTGTTCCCCGGCGTCGACGCCACCGGCGGTGAGGACGCCCGCGTCGTCGCGCTCAAAGGTGACCTGCGGATGGCGAAGCTCGTGGCCGAGGCGGTGAAGAACCGTCAGCACGTTCCCCCGGGCGGTGTGGACGTCCCCTACGACGGCGCAGTCCTGTGCCTGCACCAGCGGGTCGTCGAGAACGCCCGCACCCGGGCTCGGCGCAGTCGCCGTCCGCACAACCTGGCCCGGCGGGTTTTCGTCCGTGAACTGACGACCGCGCTCACCGACCAGGTGATCGCGAATCTCGCCGGTGGCCTGCTCGACGACGACGAACGCGAGGAGATCGCCGGGTACCTGCGCGCCGATCCGGATGTGCGGGCCGTCTTCGACATGCTGTGGCCACGGCTGACCCCCCAGCGCCTGCTCTGCGACCTGTTCGCCGCACCGGCCCGGCTTGCCCCGGCGGCAGGCGTGGCAAGGCTGACCGCGAACGAGCGCCACCTGCTGCACCGCCGGGCGGACGCCCCCTGGACACCGGCGGACGTGCCACTGCTCGACGAGGCCGCCGAACTGCTGGGCGATCCGGACGCCGACACGGCGGAACTGACCGAATGGGACGCCGAGCGGGACCGACAGGCCGACAGGGAGTACGCCCGTGAGGTCCTCGACGGCCTCGGTCTGACCGGGATGGTCGACATGGAGACGATGACCGCGGGAATGGCCGAGCGCTGGTACGGACCGCGCCGGCGGCGAAGCGCGGTGGAGCATGCCAGCGGTGACCGGTCGTGGACCTTCGGTCATCTCATCGTCGACGAGGCTCAGGAAGTGTCGCCGATGCTGTGGCGGCTGCTGTGGCGGCGTTGCCCGATGCGCTCGGCCACCCTGGTCGGCGACCTCGCCCAGGCTTCGAGCCCGGCCGCGGCCGGCTCCTGGACCGACGCACTGGCCCCGCACATCGGAGACAGATGGCGGGTGGAACGACTCAGCGTCAGCTATCGCACCCCCGTGGAAATCATGGATGTGGCGGCTGACGTCCTCGCCGCGCAGGACCCCTCGGCCGAGCCGCCGCGTTCCGTCCGCGCCACCGGACGGCCTCCGACGGCGGTGGGTGTCGATACCGACCAGCCCGGCAGTGACGCGCTGGTCGCCGCGGTCGCCGCCGAGGCGCTGCGCGCCGCCGACGCGGTGGGCGAGGGCCGGGTGGCGGTGATCTGCCCGGTGGGCCTGCCCGAGCGGGTGCGCGCGGCGCTCGCGACCACATTGGGGGACGTCCCGGTCGGCGTAGCGGACGTGTTGGCCGCCCCGATCGCGGTACTCACCGTCGCGGAGTCCAAGGGCCTGGAGTTCGACGCGGTCATCGTGACAGAGCCACATATGATCATTGATGGTTCGCGGCGCGGTCTGGCCGACCTGTACGTGGCGATGACCAGGGCCACCCAGACGCTGACCGTCGTCCACTCGGGCACGCTGCCAGCGGTGCTGCACAGGCTGACCACCGTCCACTGACCCGAACAGTCTATGAATCTTACTCAGGCCGCTGACCCGAGCAGCCACTGGCCTGGGCACTTTCGACTCCGGTGCGCTGGATCGGCACGTCACAATGCGGAACGTCACAATTCAGTGTGGATACGACCGGAGGTCACCGACAACGGCCGGCCGTTTCCCCCCCAGCGCAGCTGGATGATTTCGGCCGCGATCGACACCGCGGTCTCCTCAGGCGTTCGGCCACCGAGGTCGAGCCCGATCGGCGCCCGGATACGGGCCAGTTCCTCCTCGGTCAGCCCCGCGGCCCGCAGGCGGGCAAGCCGGTCGGCGTGGGTGCGCCGGCTGCCCATCGCCCCGATGTAGCCTGCCGGGGTGCGCAGGGCCGACACCAGCAACGGCACGTCGAACTTCGGGTCGTGGGTGAGCACACAGATCGCCGTGGACGGGTCCACAGCGGTCCGCCCGAGGTAACGGTGCGGCCATTCGACCACCACCTCGTGGGCGTCCGGGAAACGTCCGCGGGTGGCGAACACCGGCCGGGCGTCGCACACGGTGACCCGGAACCCCAGAAACGCCCCGACGCGGGTGAGCGCGGCCGCGAAGTCGATCGCGCCGAACACGAGCATGCGGGCAGGCGGTGCGAACGCCTGCACGAACACGCTGACCTCGGCGCGGCGCCGCTGGCCGCGCGACCCGTACCGGCGCTGACCACACTGCCCCTGCGCGAGCATCCCCCGGGCGTCGTCGATGACGGCCGCGTCGAGCCCGCCGGTGCCGAGCGTGCCGACCACCCGGTCCGGCCAGACCGCCAGCCGGGCCCCCACCGTCACCGGTCCACCGGCCGAGCCGGTGGCGGTGGCGGTAGCCACCGGCTCGGCCGCGTCCACCGCCGCCGCCACGTCGCCGAACTCCGGCGCCCGCCGGCGGTCGATGCTCTGCACGAAGACGCTGATCGTCCCACCGCAGGTCAGTCCGGTCGCGAACACGTCGTCATCGCCCAGGCCGTATGTGGCCAGCGCCGGCTCGCCCGTGGTGAGCACCTGGCATGCCATCTCGTACACCGCGCCCTCGACGCAACCGCCCGAGATGCTGCCGACCGCGTCCCCGTCGGCGTTCACGGCCATCACCGCACCGGGCGGACGCGGCGCGGACGAACTGGTCGCGACCACGGTGGCGAGCGCGAACGGTGTCCCCGCCGCCCACCAGCGGGCCAGCCCCGGCAGCCTGTCACGCATGAGACCTCCTTGCCGCTGTGCCGCTGTGCTGTGCCGCTTTGCCGCCGCGCCCACCCTCGTCGGCGACAGCGACGGCGAGAGGCTGTTCCCAGGTTGGACTACCCATGCCGACCACGCCGCGCAGGACACAGCCACGATCTCCCGCCATGGCCACCGCCCGCCCGGGCCTGAACCCAACTGCGATACTTACCGCGAGCGGTCCACCAGGTTCCCAGGAGGCGTCACGCGGTAGGAACAGATCGGCACCGTTGCCGCTTCATCTTCGTTGAAGCGGTCGACAGACTTCTGTGAGGAGACCCTGACCAGTGCTCGACCCGAGTGAGCTGTATGAAGTCGCCGACGACCTGCCGGAGATCGGCAGGCCCGTGCTGGTGGAGGCGCTCACCGGTGTCGTCGATGCGGGTGGCGCGATTCGGCTGGCCCGCGACCACCTGCTGACCACGCTGGACAACCGTCTCATCGCGACCTTCGACGTCGATCAGTTGCTCGACTACCGCTCCCGGCGCCCGTTCATGATCTTTGTTGAGGACCACTGGGAACACTACGACGAGCCGGTACTCGGGCTGTATCTCGTCGACGACAGCGCCGGCACGCCGTTCCTGCTGCTGTCCGGTCCAGAACCCGACCTGCAGTGGAAGCGGTTCATCGCCGCCGTCGGCGCCCTCGCCCAGCGCCTGAGCGTCCGGCTGACCGTGGGTCTCAACGCGATCCCGATGGCCGTTCCGCACACCCGCCCGTGCGGCGTCACCGCGCATGCCACCCGCCGGGATCTCATCATCGGATACGAGCCGTGGGTGCGGCGGGTCCAGGTCCCCAGCAGCGCCGGCCATCTCATGGAGTACCAGCGTGGGCGCGACGGTCTCGACGCGATGGGGTTCGCCGCCCATGTCCCGCACTATCTGTCGCAGACCGACTATCCGGCAGCCACCGAAAGCCTGCTCACCTCGCTGTCGAAGGCGACCGGCCTGATGCTCCCGCTGGACGGGCTGCGCTCCGCCTCAGCGGTCGTCCGCGGCAACATCGACCGGCAGCTGGCAAACGGCGGTGAAGCCGCGGCGCTGGTCACCGCCCTCGAAGAACAGTACGACACGTTCATCCAAGGTCGAGAAGGTACCGGCCTTCCGGCGGCCACGACCGAGGCGCTGCCCACTGCGGACGAACTCGCTGCCGCGCTGGAACGCTTCCTCGCGGAGCAGACCGAGCCTGACGGCCCACCCGACCTTCCCTCGGGCTGACCGTCAGGCTCCCCAGCGCTTGTCCTACCCCAGCGCTTGTGCTATCTGGCCCCGCTGCCGGTGTAGATGTCAGTCCGTTCAGCAGCGCTGATCGAGGATTTGGCCGGGGGCAGGAACCCGAGCTGGACGATCTGACGTGGGGTGAAGGCGCCGAGGAGCCAGTCGGCCGCAACCCGAGTCTTGTTGGTCAGGCACGGTAGCGCCCGGAGGTGGTACATGCGGGTCAACGCCGCGGCAGGCACCCCGGACAGGGGAACCCCGAGGGGATCGGCCACCGCGGCGGTCCCGCCGAGGTCGACGATGAAGCCGAGATTGCGATGCCGGTACGGCCGGGCCGTCGCGTAGCCCAGCGACGCGGCGACACTGCGAGCGGCGGCAGCTGCCTGCCGGACCGCATGCTGGGCGGTCTGTCCCGCGGGCTGGCAGCCCTGGGTGACGTCCGGCACGGCCGCGGCGTCGCCGAGTGCGAACATGCCCGCGACGTCAGGCACCCGGAACTGGGCGTCCACCACCAGCCGACCCTGCCGGGTCGTCGGCAGGCCCAGGGTTGCGACCAGCGGACTGGGGCTGACCCCCGCACACCAGACCAGGGTATGGGTCGCCACAATCTCACCGGTGGTGAACCGGACGCTGTCCGCACTCACCTCCGCGACGGACGTCCGTAGCCGCACCTCGACGCCGCGCGCGGCCAGCACCCGCGCCGCACGATCACCCAGAGCGGTACGCAGCTCCGGCAACACCCGTGGTGCCAGATCGGCCAGGATCCACCGGATGTCCCCCTCGGCGAGCCTCGGGTACTGGTACACCGCCCGTCTGGTGAACTGCGTCATCTGCGCGGCGAGCTCCGTCCCGGTGTAACCGGCCCCGATCACCACGAACGTGCACCGCGCCCGGCGCTCGGCCGGATCGTCGCAGGCATCGGCGTACTCAAGCTGGCGGAGTACGTGATCGCGTAGATAGACGGCTTCCGCGAGGTTCTTCAGACCCAGCGCATGGTCGGTGAGCCCCGGGATGTCGAAGGTGCGGGTCACCGCCCCGGGCGCGAGCACGAGCCGGTCCCAGTGCAGCTTCTCCCGGAAGCCGTCGGGCCGGCGGATCGTGACCGTACCGCCCCCGGCGTCGGTCCCGTCCGCGGCACCGGCGCCTCCAGCGGCGTCGACCGCGACGACGTGGCCGAGGTGGAGCGTGGTCCGCCGCAACGCGGCCCTGATGGAGACCGCCAGGTGACGCGGTTCGGCCTCGTTGGCGCTGACCTGCGGCAACAGCGACGTGTACAGGAGATGATCCACCGGGGACACGACGACGAGTTCGACTGCGTCCGCCGGCAGCCGCCGTTCCAGATGGCTGAGCACCCCGAAACCGCCGAAGCCGCTGCCGACCACGACGACCCGCGGGCGCGCCCGCGCACGTCCCGGGCTGTCGGCAGTCCGCGAAACCGCCGTGTCCCCGCCCGGCGACCAGGGGGCTGTGGCCTTCCGGACACGATAGAACCACGTCGAGTGCACGTCATCGGTCACGGTTGCCTCCAGCGTCTCGTTGCGGCGAGCTGCCCAGGTCGTCTCCCGCGACTCCTTCCAGGTACCGGGACGGGTAAACCGCAACCATGCCCCGGACGACCGGTGATGGCCTGCCAGGAGTCTGGTGACGATCTGCCGCGAGCGTCACCGACGGGCTACTCTGCACACAGGCCGCAACTAGGCTGTCCGCTCGAGGCTGTCCGCTCGAGCACGGACCTGCACGGGCCACCCATGCGACGGACCACCCAGAAGGGAACGCCGATGACCACATCCCCGCGGACCGTCGTGGTCACCGGGGCGTCGAAGGGGATCGGCGCGGCGACCGTGCGCCAGCTGGTCGGCCGGGGCAGACGGGTGATCGCCGGAGTACGCCGGGAGCAGGATGCGGCGGCGCTGAAGGCCGGATTCGGCGAGCGGGTCGTGCCCGTCCATCTCGACGTGACCGATCCGGACACGGTGGCGGCAGCCGTCGCCACCGTGCGCGACACCGTCGGAGCCGATGGTCTGGCGGGTCTGGTCAACAACGCGGGCATCGCGGTCGCCGCGCCGGTGGAGTTCCTCCCTCCGGCTGAGCTGCGCCGCCAGCTCGACGTCAATGTCGTCGGCCAGGTGGCGGTCACCCAGGCGCTGCTCCCCCTGCTGCGCGACGGCCACGGCCGGATCGTCAACGTGGGCTCGATCGGCGACCGGATCGTCTCGCCGATGCTCGGCGCGTACACCGCGTCGAAGTTCGCGCTGGCCGCGCTCACCGACACGCTGCGCCTCGAGCTCGCACCGTGGGGAATCGGTGTCGTCCTCGTCGAACCCGGAGCAGTCGCGACGCCGATCTGGCAGACGGCGACAGCATCCGCCGACCAGCTGCTCGCGACGCTGCCCCCGACGGTCGACAAGCTGTACGGGGCGCAGATCGCCGCCGCCCACGCGAGCGCGAGACGCAACGACGCCGCCGGGATCCCACCGGAGGAGGTCGCGAAGGTGATCGCGCACGCTCTGACGACTCGACGGCCCCGTACCCGGTATCTCGTCGGCAGGGACGCCCGCATCGCCTCTGCCGTTGCCCGGCTGCCACCGCGGGTGCGCGACCGCCTCGTCCTCAGCCAGTCACGATGACCAGGTGGCCGGATGGCCGTGGAGCCCCAACGGCTGTGGTGTCAGGTGCCTTTGGGGGCAACCGGTCGGCGCACGCCCTGAATGTCAACCGACGTGGACGAAGGGTCGTCGGGCTGGGTCGGGTTCGGCTTCGCGGAGCACCTCGCGGGTGACGGGCGCGACCTCGCCGACGCCGACGAACATGAACCGCAGCAGGTTGAGCAGGGGATTTCCCTCGCTCCACTCGAAGTAGACGTGCGGGCGCTCGCCGGTGACGTCACGCAGGTGCAGCAGGAGCGCCGCGATCGCGTTGGGTACGGAGGTGCTTGTCAGCTTCAGGATCCGGTAGCCGTGGCGTTCCTCGCCCCGGACGTCGAGTTCGCTTTCGAACTCCGATGCGTCCGGCACCGTCACCTCGACGAAGAGCAGGGGATCTCCGTCGGGGATGTGCAGGTCACCACGTTCTTGCCGTTCCTTGTCGTAGTATTCGGCGGCGTCCCTCAGGTCCGGTTCATTGGCGATCAGCCGTAGTTGGCCGGATCCGGCGGCCTCAGCGACGAACCGTGTCGCGGCAGCGTCCAGACGTACGTTCGTGACACGCAGCTCGAACGCGCGTATCCCACGCGACGCGAACGACACAACGATGATCGCCATGATGAAGAACGACCCGATGATCAATCCGTCCGGCCGTTCGATGATGTTCGCGATGGTCGTGTAGACGAAAACCATGGTGATGGCCGCGAACCCGGCGGTGTATACGCGCCGGCGCCGTTTCACCGACGCCAGCGTCACTGCCAGTGACGCCGATGTGATGAGGACGAGCACGCCGGTCGCGTAGGCGCCGGCCTGCTTGTCGACGCTGGCCCGAAACAGCACCGTGACGACGAACGCGACCGCGGTGAACACGAGAACCAGCGGGCGGACCGCACGTGCCCAGTGCGGGGCCATCCCATAGCGCGGCAGGTAACGGGGCACCAGGTTGAGCAGCCCTGCCAGCGCGGACGCACCGGCGAACCACAGGATTGCGATGGTGCTGACGTCGTACAAGGTCCCGAACCCGTTGCCCAACAGTTCGTGGGCGAGATAGGCAAGGGCGCGGCCGTTGGCGGCGCCGCCCGTCTCGAACTCCGCCTTCGGAATGAGCAGGGTCGTCACCATGCTGCTGGCCAGCAGAAAAACGCTCATAATTATCGCTGCGGTGGTGAGCAGGTGTCGGGTTCCCCGGATCCGCCCGGTGGGATGCTCCTCGGTGTCGGATGTGTCCCCGCGGATCAGCGGCATCACCGCCACGCCGGTCTCGAAGCCGGAAAGTCCCAGCGCAAGCTTTGGAAAGACCACGAGCGCCACCCCGATAATCAACAGGGGGTTCGGATGCTCGGACACCAGCAGGGTGTGCCAGTCGTCGACGACGTGCGGGGTGTGCAGCACCTGGACCACACCGGCCAGCACGACGACGAGGTTCAGCGTCAGATAGACCATGACCAGGGCGACCGCGATACCGAGGGCCTCGGTAAAACCCTTGAGAAATACCGCGGCAAGCAGGGCGAGCAACACCAGTGTGACAAGCAGGTTATGACCGTCCAGGAAGTCCGGGGCGTACGGGTTCTCGATGAGGTGCGCGGTGGCGTCGGCCGCCGACAGGGTAACCGTGATGAGGAAGTCGGTGGCGGCGAACCCCAACAGAACCAGGACGAGCAGCTTTCCCGACCACCACGGCAGAAGATGCTCCAGCATCGCGATGGAACCCTCACCGTGGGGGCTCGACAACGCCACTTTCCGGTAGACGGGAAGAGCCCCGAACAGGGTGAGCAGAACAAGGATCAGCGTCGCGACCGGGCTGAGGCTGCCGGCGGCAAGAGCGGCGATACCAGGCTGGTAACCGAGGGTGGAGAAGTAGTCCACTCCTGTGAGGCACATCACACGCCACCACGGGTGGCGCCTATGCTCGACCGGAGGCTGGGTATGGGGTCCCGCGTGCTGCCGCGACCGCTCGGCCAAGCCCTGGAGCAGCCACATGCGTAGGCGCTGGTCGTGCTGGCTTGTCCGGACAGGCTCTACGACAGTCACTACCAGCGCCTTCCATCGGATACAGAGTCGAATTGAGGGTAAGGGTTCGCTCATGACCACATCCCGTACTCGCCAGGCGGCCCACCGGTCGACTGCAGGTCACCGCGAAGGGCGATGTTCGGCCTGGTGAGGAAGTGCGACACAACACAGCCAAACGAGCCGGAGTCTACGGCGGGGCTCCGCCTCGCGCAGGCGCGTCCGGATGAATGGTCACGTGTACATCCGGCCCCATTCATCACCCGTCCACCCAGCGGCACGATCCCGCTCTTCGGGACCACCGACAAACGTGGGAGAGCGACGGGTCGCAGTCGCTGCCGGGCACCATGGGATGGCAGGCAATTCATAGAGTTAGACATATTCGTGGCACTGCTGGAAATATCGGAAACTTCCTGTTAATCTACCCATTTTTTCGACTCTGCCACGTGACGGACGGGCGACGAACAGGCAACGCATAGCGACCATTTTCCCGGCTGTCCCGACCGGACGTCCGGCTGTCCCGGCCGGGGCAAGCGGAGCGGCAGGCATGACATGGCCGTCGTGGCCCCAGAACAACCGGGGCCACGACGGCCATGTGCGGTTACTTGATTCGTGGTTACCTGAGTCGTGGTTACCTGAGTCGTGGCTACCTGGCCGAGGTGTTCAGCGCCGCGAGCGCCGAAGCCCAACGGAAGTACTTCAGATTGGCCAGATCAGCCACTGTTTTAACGCCGAACGCCTCCTGCAACAGTTGACCGTCTCGGTCCGAAACCCCCTTCAGGGCCGACACCGGTGCGGTGAGAATCTTCGCCAGATCCTGCTCCGCCCACGCCTTGTCCAATACTTTGTCGAGGTCGATAGAAGCCATATTTCCTCCTGGCACCCGACGGTCCCGCCATCCGGCCGGCGGCCCCTGTGTCCACAAGTATGATGCCGCACCCGGAAACGCACCACCGGCACCCGGTCCCCAGGCTCCTTCCGGGCGGGGGGTTCTTCAGCAGTATGTCTGTGCCGGTGAAATCCGGGGACTCGCCCTATAACCTGGTTCGCGAACATTCCGGCCAGTCGGCTTCGTTGTGGTGAACCGCCCGGAAAATCCACCGTGCCGCTGCACCGATGACGACAACGGTGTTGGGCGATACAGTCGTCGGGGCCTTCGTCAGGCTCCCGTCCCACCGCCGAAGCTGCGGTGGCACCGGCGGCGTCATCTCCGCGGTCACGAACCGGCCAGTCTGCAGGCAGGCGGCAGCGGCTGCCTCGGCAGGATGCAACTGAAGCTGGCGCAGCCACTCCCACTCCAGCAGGACCCAGTCGTCGTGCCTGCCCGGACGCAGACGCGCTCTGCGGTCCGCAGCCGGAAGCAGCGGACCGCAGAGCGCGTGATCACCCCTGTACCGCACCGGCGGACAGGCCGACACCGCGGCTGCAATCCCGCGACTTCGCCGTCCAGCGTAGGCGTCTACCACCAGTAGGTGACCCCCAGGACGACGTTGTGGACGGGAAATGTGACGGGAAATGTTTCGTGCCACTTCTGGGCGTTGCCGAAGAAGTTGACGAGTCCTATCCGGGGTGTCCAGAAGAAGATGCGCGGCCGCCACAGGACGCGCCGATCCCAGGAAGCATCGCTCACACGCGGTGCAAGGTCCCCTCGTAAGGGGGTTCCATGTCGCTGTCCGGCTCCACACGGAAGATCATCTGATCCTGTCCGCGACTGGTCACGGTGACGCGCCCGGGGGTGCAGGTTGGTGGTGGGACGTACCGCATCTCCATCCTGGTGGCGGTCCCGCGTAGCCAGGTCAGGGTTCCTCCGGCACACGAGCTCTGGCCCGACTCCACCTGCGCGATGCGACCATCGACCCGGAAGTACACCGTCCAGGTAACGTCGACGCCTTCGTAGGGGATGCGGCCCTGACCGCTCCAGGTGCCGGCAAAGGCGCTTGCGATGCCGTTGGTCTGCTGCTCGCTCGGTCCGCTCCCGGACGGCCAGAACAGCACAACGAGTACTGCTCCGACCGCAACCACGGCGGCGCCGAGCGCGAGAATCCACCGCCGCGCATGCGCGCCCTGCGATGTGGGCCGGTCCGGTAGGAGTCGTGTCATCCCCGGCCCGCGGGCACCATCAAAACGATCAAAATGATCAAAATGGAGGGTGGCGGCTGCGTTGGCGCCCTGGGTGAGGACACCCGCCGGTTGCGCGTCCACCCCGGGTGGGATCTCGCCTCCGGTTGTGGCCTGGTCCTGGCCAAGTAAACCGATGAGCACCTGATGGGCACGCGGGCGAGCATGTGGATCTTTGGCCAGGCAGGCGGCGACGAGCTCGCGCAATGGGCCGGGAAGCTCTCCCAGCTCTGGTTCGGCGTACAGGATCCGGTGGAACACCGCCGGGACCGAGTCCGAACCGAAGGGCGAGTGACCGGTCGCCGCAAAAACGATCGTCGCACCCCAGGCGAACACGTCCGCCGCCGGGCCGACGTCGGAGCCGGCAACCTGCTCGGGTGCCATGTAAGCCGGGGTACCGATCGCCTGACTGGCGATCGGGTTGGTTGTGTCCAACGCGCGGGCGATCCCGAAATCGATCACCCGTGGGCCGTCCGGGCCGATCAGCACGTTGCCCGGTTTGAAGTCCCGGTGGACGACGCCGGCGGCGTGGATCGCGGCCAGCGCCGTCGCGGTACCGATCGCCAAGCGTTCCAGCGCGCCGCCGTCGCGGGGACCCTGCGAGGACACCAGGTGCTGTAAGGACGGCCCGTCGACGTACTCGCTGACGATGTACGGCTGATCACCGTCGACGTCGGCGTCCAGCACCTGGGCGGTGCAGAAGCGGGCAACGCGTTTGGCGGCTGCCACCTCGCGGATGAATCGCTGCCGTGCCGCCGCGTCCCCGCTCAGGTCGGCACGCAACAGCTTGATCGCGACACCCTCGTCCGAAGCACCCTCGTCCGAAGCACCGTGACCGAGGTAGACCACGCCCTGCCCGCCTGCACCCAGCCGGGCGGTCAGCCGATAGGTACCCACACGTTCCGGATCATCGGAACGCAGCGGATCCCTGACGGGCATCAGGTCTCCCAGCACACTGCCTCCATCCGGGAATTCCTCACCACCACCTCACGATGGCGCTCCACTGCTGATTTACCAGCATGGGAAGACCTTTGGCAATTCTATCTACTTTTGACGGAACACAGCCGGCGAGGTCACGGCCTGTTCACCCTTTTACTGATATACCGATCCTCACACGTTTCCCGCTCGCTACCTGGCGGAGCCACGTCGCGGCCTATATCAACCTATATCGACAAAATACCTGCCGAGCCAACGCCGGGCAGTCCGATCCTCCAGGTGATGCGCGGCTCCTCGCCGCTGTCACCGGGACCGGGTTCGCGCGGGGTGATCCGTCCGCCCCTGGTCGATGATGCAGACGTGCGACACTTCGATCGATCCTTCCGGTCCTGGTCGGCTGCGAGCGTCCTCCTGAGCATGGCGGGTGTACTGATGCTCGCCGCCGGATGCGCCAGCGGTGGACCCCCAGCCGGCCGGACGGATACGGGCGGTCCGTCCACCCCGGCCGCCAGCACCGTCGCGTCCCCGGCCAAACCCTCGACATCCACCGGCGGGAACGTGCCTCCCGCTACCGGGCTGACGAGCCAGATCACCGGATGGCGGCTGCCCGGGCCGCTCTCCCGCGCGCAGGCCGTGGCCAGCGGCGGACGTCTCCTGCTGCTCGCGGGGCTCGTCCCCGGCGACCGCAGCAGCGGTCAGATCCTCGCCGTGGACCCCGCACACGGCACCGTCACACCCGTGGGCACGCTACAGGTGCCGGTGCACGACACCGCCGCCGCCGTGCTCGGGCCGGATGTCCTGCTGTTCGCCGGCGGTAACAGCACCGAGGTGAGCGTGGTGCAGACGTTCCCCGCAACGGACGCCTCCCCAGGCCCCTCCGGACGTTCCCGCACCATCGGGAACCTGCCGCAACCGCGATCAGATCTGGAGGCGGCCGACGCCGACGGAAAGATCTTTCTGCTGGGAGGATACGACGGAACCCGGACCCGGGCGGAGGTGCTGGCAACGACCGACGGCCGTTCCTTCACCACAGCCGGGACGCTTCCCCACCCTGTTCGCTACGGCGCCGCGATCACCATCGGCAATCCCGGCGCACAGCAGGTGCTGCTGTTCGGCGGCCAGAACGGTGGGGTGGCCACCGACGCGATCCAGCGACTCGATCCCGCCACGGGGACGGTGAGCGTAGTCGGGTGGCTCCCGGCGCCACTGTCCGAGGCGATGGCGTTCGCCCTCGGCGGCAGTGTCTGGATCGCCGGAGGAACCAGCGGTGGAAAGGCATCCGACCTGATCCTGCGCTACGACCCCGCGACCGGGCAGGCCGTACCCGCCGGACAACTTCCCTATCCGGTGGCCGACGCCGCGGTCACCGTCCTCGATGGCACGGCTTACCTGCTCGGCGGGGAGAACATCAAGGACCTGGACACTGTGGTGACGCTCGTCCCCCGGCAGCCCCGACAGCCCCGGTAAGAGCACGTGGCCAGCGCGCCGTATGCCCGGCAGTGCGTGAGCCGGTCACGACAGCCCGGTCACGACAGCACCGCTGTGGCGGGCAATACCAGATAC
>NZ_CAAAFR010000050.1:0-9269 GCF_900634745.1 Protofrankia symbiont of Coriaria ruscifolia | reverse complement strand
TTGTGGCGGGCAATACCAGATACTGCCGCAGGTACAAGTCCGCGAACGTGACCGGGCCACGGGGGCCAGGCACATGATCCACGTTGATTCCCGTCTCCGGAATCGCGTGCAGCTTGAACCCGTCCAGCAACCGGGTCGTGGCGTTCCAGAACACACCCGTGCCGCTGTAGCTGTCCATGAACGTCGCCGCGGCGTGCGCGTCCTCGGTGACCACCGTGGCCGCCAGCCCGGACGTCTCCGTGTTCGCCACCCGCGCCGCCTCTCGAGCGTCGCCCACCGGGGCCACTGTCACCGTCGCCTCGTTGCCCGGGTCCAGCGCCCACTCGTACCCCAGTGGATGCCCGTGCGGGGGCAACGACAGGCGAATCCTGTTGTCGCGCAGTACGTTCTCCACTACAGGGCGCATCGTGTCGTATACCGCGTCGGCGATCAGCACCAGGTTGACCCGGTTACACACGCCCAGCCGGTCAGTGCCTGCCCGCAGCAATCGCACTACGGTGTCGCGGTCGGCCGCGGCGTCCACGTAAAGCACCCCGCCGCCGTCGGCATGAGCAAGCGTACGGACTCCATAGCGGGCTGCCTCCGCCCCAAGCGCCGCCGTGGTCTCCCCACTGCCACGCAGGATCACCAGCTTGATCAGCCCCCGCTGGCGAACCAGCGCCGAGGCGAACTCGTGACCTGGTTCCTCGACAAGCTGAATTGCGTCGGAGTCCAGGTATGCCGCCCGCAACGCAGGCACGATCACATGCCGGTGCAGCGCCAGCGCCGAGCTGAGCGCGGCCGAACCGGTGCGCAGTACCCCGGCGTTGCGTGACTTCAGCAGTTGCGAGGCCACGTCGATGGTGACACCCGGCCGCGCCTCGAAGTTCGCCCCGATCACCCCTACCGGCCGCCGTCGCTCCACCAGCCGCAGCCCGTCAGGCAACTCACGCAACTCGATCTCGCGCGGGGGCACCTCGACTGCGGCGAGCAGGCGCAGCTGGGCGATCGTCGCGTCGATCCGCTGCTGTCCCAGCAGCAACCGATCCAGCAGCGCAACGCTCATCCCCGCCTTCTCCGCGGCACGCAGGTCTCGCTCGTTCGCCTCGACGATCTCCGCCCGGGCAACGGTCAGCCGTTCGGCCATCGCATCCAGTGCGGCCGTGATTTGCTGGTTGGTTGCCTCGGCCAGGGATTCCGCTGCGACCGCCGCCAGCCTGCCGTATCCGGCGACAACAGCATCCGAGGCAACCAGGGCATCGTCACCCTGTGGTCTTCTGTCAGTACGTTGGTGTGGGCCCGCAGATGTCATGTACCGGGTGTCCTCATCTCGCCGTGAACGACTCGTGCTGACCGGATGGTATGCAACGAGCTCTGTTGCGTTGACCGGTCGGTGATGCCCCCGGCGTGCGTGACCCTGAATGGCCACGCACGGCTGTCGCGCGGTGCGACCCAACCCGCCTCTTGAATCTCACAACAGATCCGGACGTACCGATCTCAGCGCCAGTCGTCACAGAAACGGTGACAATCGAAACCTTTCATGATTGACGCCTTTCACGAATTCATGGTTTCATGGTTTCATGGTTTCATGGTTTCATGGTTGACATTTTTCACAGAGACGGCCGTCCCAACTTCATCCTTCTTCCAGCGCCCTTTTGATCGTATCCAGATAGTGGATGTCGGGTGGGCTGATCGCAGATGGCAATAGGAGGCGGGGACGCCTGAGTCCACGCCGAATCGATCACTAGCAGGTGGGATGATCCAGCTCCACACGGATGATCTCCTCGGACCGGACAGCAAGATCCCCTCGGTCGCTGCGGAGCATGCTCGTGAACGACAGGCGACGCACCGACTACCCGGCAACACTTCCACGGACGACCACGTCCACGCCCGCCACGGCATCCCGGGCGCCGTGGCCCGACCGCAGGTCCGCGGTCGCCCACGCGTACCCGGTGCTGTCGTCGGCCGACCGGGGTCTGCGGCTCATGATCCGCACCTCGCGGCCAGCGTCCACCAGCCGCTCGACCACCAGCCGGCCGAGCAGACCAGTGCCGCCAGTCACCAAGATCTTCTGATCGTGCACAGGCCCCTCCCTGCTTACTGTCTGTGCTTAATTGCCCATCAGGAACCGGTGAGACCTCACGGAATGTGAGTCAGAGAACACGCTCGTTACGGATTGTCAGAGCAGGTAACAGTTCGTTGAACTACCCATGTTGCAGGCTCAACAGCGCGGCCCGCTCCCTCGCCTCGGCCATCGCGGACTGGAGCTGGTCGTACCAGTCCGCCCGGTCGTTGGCGATCTCGGACACGGTAACGGTCTCGAAGACGAACGGCTCACCGCGCCGGTAAGCGACCCTGCGCACGACGACCCAGGTCCTGGACTCGAGCGAGTAGTGATGTGCCTCCCATCGGGCCCGCGCATGAAGAGCGATGCGCTCCCTGCGACGTCGAGCTGCCACAGCCGCATTGACGAGCTGGACAGCAAGGAGGACGAGCAGTGCCACCACGGCCAACCCTCCGACGGCGAGGAAAACGAACATCGCCCGCCTCCCTACCGCTGTGGAGATGTGATCGCGAAACCGGATCCCGGCGCGAAGGTCGTGACGGTCGGTGGAATGGCCTTGAGCTGGTCAATCGTCGCACATGCCGGGCATTGTGCATAACCGGACTGCCGTTCCCGGTTGGCCTCGGCGTCCGCGCGGGCCTGCGCCACCCTTGCCTGCGCCTCGGTGACGCCGGCGAAGGCGGCCTGCGCCTTGTTCACGGCATCCTGCACCTGCTGCGGCAGCGTGATGCGCACCAGGTTGAATTTCAGCCCGACGAGGAAGGGCTCGCTCAGCGTTTCGGTGAGGTCCTGGGTGAGCGATTCATTGATTGCTGTCTGCACCTTCGCGATGTTGGCGTTGTTCGACCCCGCGGCAACGGCCTGCGCCGCGCCGGTGCCGGTGCTCTGGTTCGCGCCGAGCTGGACGAGCGTGCAGCTGGAGACGAGCTCGGCGCAGCCGAAGGTGTTCACCTGCTGCCGCAGGGCGTTTTCGATCACCGGTCGGACTATGGTGTCGAGAAACGCCGACCAACCCTTGTCACCCGAGTAAGCGGCGTAGTAGTCACTGCCGGCCAGTCCACGGAACTTGCGGGTACCGAACTTGTCGTCGAACTTGCGGAGTATATTGTGGTCAAGATTGAGGGTGAAGTAAAGAGTTCCCTCGATGCCCATCTCGACACCGTCCTTGGACGGTACCAGCACCACGTCCTCGCCCGCGCGGTCGCCGCGGTTCGGGTCTGCAGTGATCGTGTAGAAACGCTGTTGGGCGGGATACTTGTGGGCATCGGAATAAAGCCCGATCCAGGTCCGCGCCGAGGCGGGGTCGAGGATCTTCCTGATCCGGTGGTTGTCGAGCGGGCCGCCATTGCGTATCACCGCGACCTCTCCGCCGTCGGTTTTGTCGAACGAGCCGAGAGTGCTGAAGCCCAGCACGAGAAGATAGACCGTGACGATCCCGGCCGCGCAGATCGCAATGATCCTGGTTAAGGTTCTCTGTCTCATGACCGTCCTCGCCATCGGCGTCGACACACCGATATGGCTGTGTAGGTGTATGGAACCGGTGTCGGTGCCGCGTGGGTGTCGATGACAATCCGTGCCCGGCAGCCCCGCAGGCGCCGGACAACCGATCTGATGATAGCCGAAAACGTCTGCTTCGTACCAGAATTTTCTGTCGGCAGTGAACATCCTGTTGATACCCGCGACGACGCGCGAGGCCCCTCCGGTGGCCACAGGCCGAACTCCAGTTGCTCAGACGCCGGGCACGAGCGACCAATCGGATGTGCCTTGCCACGATGCCGGTGTCCGCCCCTATCGAAGCCGTCCAGGATCTGTTCGCTCACGAAGAAGCTCGCCGCTTTTTTAGGAAGGCAATGTCCATCTGTGCCTGCGCGTACTTCTTCCGGGGCTCCTCGAGTTCCGCGCGTTCCGGCACCGACAACGGCTGCTCCTCGGCCTCGCTGTCTTCCTTCGCCTTCTTCATCCAGTTTCCCAACGTGGCCTCGTTGATACTCAGACTCTTCGCGACCTCGGACACCGACCGGCCCGAGTCGAGCACCAGCCTTACCGACTAAGAATTGCCGAAGCGCACAGTCATACGACACACCGGCCTTCCGCATTCGAATGGGAAAGCCAACCGCCCCAAGCAGTCTGCTGCGGGGCCGTGACATGATCGACTGGCAGGGCCGGCCGCTGGACCATGTCCACCCGGTCGTGTTCATCAACGCGGTCGCCCGTCACCAACGTCCATGGTCAGTACAGCTTAGGGAGCCTGCGTGTCGAGGAACTGACTGGCCTGGAGAGTGAACAGTTCGCGGTAAATCCCGGGCCGGGTCATCAGCCCGGCGTGCGTGCCCTCATCGATCATCAGGCCGTCGTCGAGGACGTAGATGTGGTCGGCGTTGCGGACGCTGGCGAGCCGGTGGGTGATCAGCAGGACCGTCCGGTCCTGCCCCAGCTCGCGGATCAGGCTGAACAGGGTCTGCTCGGCGCGGGCGTCGAGGGCTCCCGTGATGAGGAACGGCGCGTCCCGGCAGACTGCCCACACGCAGGCGATCCGCTGCTACTGACCACCGGACAGGTCGTGCCCCGAGTTGTACTGGCGGGCCAGGGACGTGTCATAGTCGTACGGTAGCTTCTCGATCACCTCGATCACCTCGATCACCTCGATCACCTCGGCCGCGCCGGTCGCCTGCGCGGCGGGTATGACGCTGTCCGGTCCGTCCGCAGCCAGTCGGCTGATCCGGCCGACGGCGATGTTAAGCCTGGCCGACATCGGCCACTGCGTGTAGCTCTGCGGGATCAAGCCGATACCCGACTGGACGCTGTCCGGGTCGATCTCGGCGAGAACGCTGTCGTCCCAGCTCACCGTGCCGGAGTCCGGCTCGTACAGACCGAAAAGGATCTTCGCGAGCGTGGATTTGCCGCTGCCGTTGGCGCCCACGAACGCGACGACCTCACCCTTGCGTAGCTCGACCGTGACCCCGCGCAGCGCTGGCGTGTCCGTGTGGGGGTAGGTGTAGGTGACGTTGTCGGCCCTGATGACTGTCGGGTTGGTCAGCGCCAGGCGTTCCCGGGGCGCGGGTAGCCGGCCGGTCGCTTCCTCGGTCCAGGTCCGGTACTCGCCGAAGTAGAGGAAGTTCTCGTAGGCGTCGTTGAGGCTGTTCAGCGCCGAGGACAGGGCGCCCCGCCCGTTGCGGATCGCCAGCACCGCCGTGCCTGCGGCGGCGAGCGGCATGATGCCGGTGTCGAGCAGCACGATCAGCGCCCCAGGCCAGTGACCAAGCGAGCCGGAGCAGTCCCGGCAGCCGCTTGGCCATCACGATGAAACCGGTTTGTGCCATCGTCCGGTCGTGTTTCGTCCACGGCCGGGAGGTGTCGTCGTCCTCCTTGCCGTATGTCAGGACAGGGTCGCACGCCGGCGACGGGCCGCCGACGGGCTCTGGGGCTGGCGCATTCGACGACAGCGAGGCCGCTCGTCCCGTCTTTCAAGGGGATCGGTTGCAGCCCCCGACCACGGTGCGGTACACCTCGACCAGCGAATCTCCAGTTGCCCGACCGGGCGCGCCAGTTGGCGACCAGCTCCACTCGGTGCTGCCGGTCCGGTTCGGTCGGGTCAGTCACGTGCAGGCGGGCGAACGTATCCAGCCGTACGTGGACGTGGACGTCAAAGCCTCGGCCCGGTACACGGTGATCACCCCGTCCACGACGGCAGGAAAGTCGGCCCGTCGTTGCCAGTCAGCGAGCAGGCCGACGTCTTCGCTGAGGCGTTCGAGGATGCCGTGCGCCGCGATCGCGTGGTCACTGTGGCCGAGGGTTGCCGCCGGTTCAGCGTTCGGGCGTGGCCAAGATCTTGAACAGCATGGTGTTGGCGTTGGTGAGCGTCTGAGTGTCGACCCGGCGCAGGCACTCGCCCAGGCCGGCCTTGGCCACGAACGTGACCAGGCCCATCACGGCCCGCTGCCCCTCGCCGAGGTCGACGCAGAACCCCTCGTCGGTGGCGTGCTCCACGACCAAGGCAACCAGCACGGTCGGCTCATCGACGATCTCGTTGTAGACCGTGGAGCTGATGACCAGCACCGTCTGTGGCGCCGGCCCAGTGCCCGCAGTCCAGATCTCGCCGCGCCGCGGTGGTCTCACTCGGTGGCGCCCGCAAGGTTGGGCAGCCCCGCCGCCGCGAGAGCCTGCTGATTGGCCTCACCGAAAGCGAGGGCCGCACGGGCCGCCGCCGGGTTGGCCTGCACCCAGGCCCCGTGCGCGGCGCAGCGCCGGCGCATGTCCTCGGCATCGAGCAGGCCCTCTACCCAGGCGTTCATCGAGGTGTGCTCGGCCTCGGCGTACCGCTTGACCGCCTCGTAGGCTTCGTCCGAGAGTCGGAGTGTGATCGTGCGTGTCATGCGCGACATGCTAGCAAGATATGCTAGCAAGATCTGCCGGCAACGCGGACCGCATCGTCGGTGTCGAGGACACACTCCGGTCCGCCAGACGACGAACGCCTTGGTGGCACTCGCCTTCTTCGATGACGTCGACCGCGGTGGGGGCGCGCTCACCCGGCTCAACAGGTTCGGACGCTGGGCCGCCGACACCTTCCAAGCCGTCCGCAAGGATGCACACGGCCACCACGCCGACGAGATGAAGCACCTCGTCGACGACACCGCGCGGCTCATCGAGAAGATCCGGGACTCGGCATGAACAGCGACATCCTGCTGCAGGAAGTCGACCGCACGCTCCACGGCGAGGTGCCCGGAACCAGCGGACCCGGCCACGCGCATGCGTCTGGATGCTCCGCCTGGCACTGGAAACCGCCATCAAAGAGCTATGGGACCGGACCCGACCAGAGATCACCAAGATCCCGACCCGCGCCCATTTTTCGTGCTCCCGATGAATCGGGCACCTATATCGGGTATCCACCAAAGCGGGAACGATTCGCTCCGGACGGTTCAGCGAGCAGCCGATGGGACGCGGCGAGGAACTGCTCGACGTGTACGTGATCTTCGGCGGTGAACAGCCGAGAGTGGGGCCGGCTCTGGTCATAGGTCGGGTGCGCGACGCCGACCGGTAATGATCCAGGTTCCGGCGATGATGAGAAGCGCGAACAGGAGAAGTCCGCCGCCGAGGGCGGCCAAGAGGACGATCCGGTCGCCGAGGCCGAGGGTGCCGGTGAGGGTGACTTGCAGGGAGCCGACCGCGAAGGCGATCGCGGCGGTGAACACGGCGACGAGCTCGACAGCGCGGATCGCGGAGGTTTGCAGGGTGTGCTGCAACTCGTGGTTGGCTTCGTCCTGTTGCTGCCAGCGTCGTTGCTGGTCGGCTGCCACCCGCGCCCGCTGCCGCCCTTCCTGGATCATGTCGCGTTCGCGCATGTACTGCTCCTGGAGAAGCTTGTGGCTGACGCGGCTGCCGATGGCGGGGAGGAAGCGTAGCGCGGCGTCGATGCTGTCGAGCGCTTCGTCGTAGCTTTCGCACATGCGTTGTCCGGTCGCGAGCCGGAAACGGAAGAGGTGATCGCCGGGATACTCGGTGACTGCTTCGGTGGCGTGCTGGCGCAGTTGCTCGCCCTGGGCATCGAACGGGGACGCTGCCCACAGCGCGTTGAGGCAGACATCGATGACGCCGCGCGAGCGTGAGGACGCGGTCCAGGCCTGGTCCAGGAGTTCGGAGGCGTATTCGGCGGTGAGCGCCCGGCTACCGAATCCGGCGAACGCGCGCAGTGCGACGAACAACGGGTCGGCGCGGTGGGGGCCGGCGGCGACAGCGAGCAGGGAAGATTCGAGGAACTGATGAAGTTCGTCGAACCAGAAGTTGGCCCGTAGTTTTCCCGCGTGGTAGACGGTCGCGAAGTAGCAGATGTCGGCCGAGCCCTGGAATTGTTCGATGATCCGGCCCGTGGCGACGGTGAGGTCTTCCCGGGACTCCACGGTGTCCTTCGTGATGAAGGCGTAACCGAGCGACCATTTCTCAGCGATGTCGGTCACGTGATCCGTATGAGCATGGTCCGCCAGCCACCGCGCGCACCGGGCGGCGACCTCGACCGCCGGAGCGTCGAGGAAGCGGCGACGCCAGTACCGGTCGGCGCAGATCAGCCACGGGTCCGCCGCGAAGTCGGAGGTGGGGACGTCGAACGGCGGTTCCACTCCAGCATCGATCAACACAGCCGCAGCAGCTTCGCAGACCCGATCACGTTCCCGGGAGTCAACGGTCGACGCCTGACGCAGTACCGCGGTGATCTCGGCGATATCCATGTGTCCCCTCAGCTGATCCGTCGAGCCAGGTATCTATCACACGGAAGTCCCCGTTCGGGTACATACTGCTGACGTGCGGGTGGATGTGCTGACAGCGGTCCACGCCGGCTATGCCCGCTACCTCCCGGCCGCGTGGACGTCGCTCGCGGACCAGTCACATCCGGACTGGACCTGGCACGTTCAGATCGACGGCCTCGCCGGTCCAGCGCGAAAAGCATTGGCCGCCTGCGGCGCCTTGACGGACCCGCGGGTGCGGGTCGCCGCACACGGCACCCTCGAAGGACCTGCCGTGGCGCGCAACATCGCGCTCGGCCGGTGCGACGCCCCAGTCGTGCAGAACCTCGACGCCGACGACGAGCTGGAGGCACACACGCTCGCGAGCCTGACCGACGCCCTACGGGAACACCCCTCGGCTGGATTCGCGGTCGGTCACGCCCGCGACCTGTTCCCCGACGGAACTCTGCGCGACTGCCCGCTGCCCCTGCGACCAGGTGTCCTGCCACGCGGAACTCTGCTCGCCGCATGGAGCACCGACGGAGACCATCCCCCGGTACATCCCGCCGGTGTCATGTGGCAGCGCAGTCTTCTGCTCGCCCTCGGCGGTTGGTCAGCACTCCACCGCATCGAGGACACCGCCACCCTCATCGCGGCATCGGCCCTCGCGGACGGCGTCCTCATCGACACCCCCACGCTGCGCTACCGCCGACACGGCGCGCAACGCTCCCGCCAAATATCCGAATTTTCGGGGGGGGGGGGGCAAATTGCGCTGGTCCGAGAACGCGCCACCCTTCTCCTCACGATGGCACCACAGCCACAGCCAGCAAAGAAACCCCAGCGCAGTCGCTCGACCCACCATGAAGGTTAGCGCGACGGCCAGCGCCTGCGGATAGAACTTCATTCGCGAACCGCCGGAACTCTGAGGAGTAAATTAGTGGCTGTAAAGAAATAACTATATCTTCTATTCTCTACGCCGCTACAGGCGCTTCGAGGGTACAATTCCACTCGCT
>NZ_CAAAFR010000049.1:969-11875 GCF_900634745.1 Protofrankia symbiont of Coriaria ruscifolia | reverse complement strand
GTTCAACATACCCTGCATGCGGTAAGCGATCCGCCTGCCGTCCTTCTCGCCGAACAGCCCGGATGCGGGCGGTTACCAGCGCCTGATACTCCTGCTCCTGGTTGCTTCCTGTGTGATTACATACTGACCAGATGGTGCCCGATGGGCGGCCACAGCGCTGGCCCGGTCCACACAAGGGGTTGGGATGGCGATTACGCCTCGGTTCCGCCGGGTTGCCGCGTTGCAGCGTCCGTTCGTCGACCGGGAACCGGTCCTGGCCGCGTTCGCCGAGGAGATGGCCCGGGTCGGTTCGCAGACACGGGTATTCAACGTCGTCGGCGTGGGCGGCATCGGCAAGTCCCGGCTGCTGCGCGAGCTGGCGGACACCGCAGGCGCTGGTTGGCGGACCGTAATGCTGGATCTGCAGGTTCCCGCGTTGCGGCAGCATGACGACGCGCTCGCGGTACTGCGGGGTGAGCTGGGTACGCAGGGGGTGCGTTTCGACCGCTTCGACATCGCGTACGCGGTGCTGTGGCAGCGGCTTCACCCGCATCTGCGTCTGAGCAGGAGAGAACTGCCGTTCGTCCAGGGCAGCTCCATCCTGACCGAAATCGCCGACAGTGTCGCCGGGGTACCGGTGTTCGGCACCGCTGTCGGTCTGCTGAAAATCTTCGAACGCACCTCGTCGGACGTCCGGCGCAGACGGCATATCCGTCACGATGAAACCCTCGAAAAACTCGACGGGTTGTCGAACAGCGAACTCGCCGACGCCGTCACCTACCTGTTCGCGCAAGACCTCCGCGACGCCAGCACCGACACGCCTTATATGATCATCGTGGACAGCTATGAAGCGATGGTTCCGGCGCCGATCCGGACCGGGCGTGCGCAACTGGCGGATGTCTGGCTGCGGGACCTGGTCGGCCAGCTGGACCGGGGGCTGGTGGTCATCGCCAGTCGTGAGCCGCTGCGCTGGGAGAAGCACGATGCCGACTGGGGACCCGTCATCCGGGTGTGCGACATCGGTGGGCTGCCCATGCAGGCGCGGCTCGAGCTGCTCGGCGCCGGTGGGATCGACGAACCCGCGAAACTGGCCGCCATCGCGAACGCAAGCGCCGGCCTGCCGTTCTACCTGAACCTCGCGGTCGACATGCACCAGCAGACCGGGGGTCGGGTCAGCGGCACGCTGGTGTCTCCCGAAGAGATCCTCGCCCGGTTCCTGCAACACGTCGCAGCTGATGAGATCAGCTCGCTGGAGATCCTGAGCCCAGCCCGCACATTCGATTACGAGATCTTCCGGATGCTCGCCCGTGCGTTCCATCTTCCCGCGAACCGGGTCGTCTGGGAGTCCCTGACCGCCTACTCGTTCGTCTACCCGGCAGGCCCGGGCCTGCGCTTCCACCAACTCATGCGCACGGCCCTGCGCAACCGGCTGACCGACGGCGTCGCCACCGACATCCACCTGTTGATGCGGGGTCTGTGGGACAACCGTGCCGCCACCGCCATCGGTGCAGGACGAGCGAGAAGTGCCCACGCGCTGAGGGAAGCGGCCTACCACGGTGTGCGGGCCGGACAGACCTCCGGTGCCGAGCTGCTCGACTACACCGACCGGGCGGTCCGCTGGGGCGGCCACACCGCCGCCGCCGGCATGACCAACGACCTGCACGCGTGGCTGACCGACCACACCGACGACGATCTCGCAACCACGTTACGATGCCTGAACACCGAGGCCGCCGTCCGACTCGGTGACGCCTCCACCGCGATCCGGCTGACCCCTCGACAGACCTGGGCCGCCACAGGCGCGATCCCCACCGTCGTGGGTGGGCGTCTGGCGGTCGCGGCCGGGCAGGGACGGCGGATCGCCGGCCACACCGCAGCCGCGCTCACCATCTTCACGCAGGTGTGGGAACAAGGCAGTGGCACCGCTCGACGGACCGCCGGCCTGTGGGCCGCGGACCTGCACATGTGCCAGGGCCGTTTCACCGACGCGGAGATCCTCGCCGCGCAGCTCGACGCCGCCCAGGCCGGCGCCGACGACCGGGAGTTCCGTGCCGACGTCGCACGGCTGCGTCACCTCGCGGGTCGCTTCGCGTTCGACCTCGATGCCTCCCGGCGCTACCTCGACGAGGCCGAGGCCCACTACACGGCGGCGGACAGCGTGCTCGGCCTGGCGAACATCCAGACGAACCGCGCCGAACTGCTGGCGATGACCGACCCCACACAAGCGATCATCGAAGCGGGTCGGGCGCTGGAGATACAGGCCGAGATCGGCGCTCACCACGAGCTCGGGAAGGCGTATACGGCGCTCGCCGTCGGACAGCTGCGCACCGGCCGGCTCGCCGAAGCCGACAACTCGCTGCAGTCGGCGTTCACCGCGCTCGACCGGGCCGGGTACCGCTCCGGCCGGGCCCGCGCCGAGCTCTACCAGGGGCTGCTCCTCGCCCGTCTCGGCCGCCTCGACGAAGCCGTCCCTTCTCTTCTACGTGCCGTGGCAGAGCTGGAAGCGGCCCACGTCTACCCAACCCTGATCCTCGCTGCCGCGTGCGCCCTCGACGCGCTCGGCCTGCCACAGGACGACGTCAACGCTGCCGCCCGCCGCGCCCGCGCCACCATCCAGCCGATTGGCTCGTTCGAGGAGACCGACCGGCGCATCGCCGGGTTCGTCGACGAGCTGCTCGACGGCCAGATCTACCGACCTGCGGACCTCCACCGCCAGGCCAGCGAGCGCGCTGACAGCGCCTCCGGCTTTTACAACCACAACGTCCGGCTGTCCATCCCGGCCGGAGACGTGATCGTTCGGATACCGATCCCCGACACGGACACCATGGACCTCAGTATCTGGCCCGAACCCACCGTGCTGCGCGCGATCCGCGACCGCGTCCCCGCGGCGCCCCGGCTCCTCTACGCCACGGACACGTACGCCACGGACACGCCGCCCTTCCAGATCCACGAGTTCAAAGCGGGCGAGCTGCTCGACAACGTCGCTCCGCGCGGGGTACGCGTGCCCGGCCACGTCATCGACGACGTCGTCGAGCTCCTGCACATACTCGGCCATGTCTCTCGACAACGCCTACCCCCCCCCGCGGAAATTGGCCTGCGGACGCGGCAACGGCCGAATTCGCCCGCCGACTCTCGTCGGTCACCAGCGGGGTTCACCGCCGCTTTCTCCCCGACTTCGGTAACGTCTTCCATGAGCTCGGTATCCCGGCGAACCCCCTTACGTCGGTCCTTTCCGGATGGAGCAGCCTGCGACCACGGCCATTCCAGCTTCTCCACACCGACATCCACCGCAAGAACATGATCGTTGATGCTGGCCGGACGTACTTCCTGGACTGGGAACTGGCTCTGTGGGGAGATCCCGTCTACGATCTCGCCGTCCACGTCCACAAGATGGCCTACCAGCCCGACGAGACCAACCAGTTCCTCGCCGGCTGGCTCGCCCGCATGGACCCCGTCGCCACCGACGGCTGGGAACCCGACCTGGCGACGTACCTCGCCCACGAACGGGTCAAATCAGCGATCGTGGACACCGTCCGCTACACCAAACTCGTCGCCGATCCCGCCACTGGCGACGACCGGATACGCGCATTGATCGACGCACTCGCCGGGAAACTCGCTGCCGCCCACCTCGTGTGGAACACGGGCGCCAGCATCACCCCGGACGTGGTCGAAGGCCCCGTCCGCCGATGGTCCGACACCCGGAATGTATAACGGTTTGAGCCCCGTCCCGACGGCATATATCGATGTGTTGTACCAGCATTTCGGGCGTCGAACGCCAGTGTATCCAGCTGCCGACGCTATCGCTCGTCGGCGCTATCACTGCCCGGCGGTGCTCGCGCCCCGGGAAGCGGCATCATCCGGGATCGACCGCGCCCCCGGATGCAGCCCGCCGGCCGGGCCCCGCGCGAACGTGGTCAACAGTGTGGTGGTGACCGTGGTAACGAAACTCTGCATGTCCAGCCCCATAGCGCCGGACCCGCACACGTCAGCCACCGCACACACCCATGCGCTGCTGCCCGCGTCGAACACCCCGGCGCCGGAATCAGCGGTGTAGTAGCTGACATCGGCATGGTCGGCCCGACCGTGACACACCACCGGCGAATGGGCGACAACCTCGATCCGGGCCGGCGTCGGATACGTGAGGTCGACCCGATCGTATTCGGAACCGATCATACCGGGAATCCGGCTGCCCACGCTTACCCCGGTACCGGCGAACAACCAGTGCCCAGGGTCGCGGACGACCAGATCTGCGTGTACCGGATTGCACTGGTACATGCCGCCGGTCAGCGAGCTTTCCGGATCCGCCGCCGGCGGGGACGGCCAGTTGGCGGTCACGGCGGCGTTGTCGACACCGTTCAGCGGATCCTCGGATGCGACCTTGTAACCGGTTTCCAGCCGGTCCGGACCAAACGTCGTCGGGCCCAGTCGAATGCGTCGGTACACCGCGTTCGCACCGAGGAAGGCCAGATTCACGCCTCGGTCACGGGCCCGGGTCAGCGCGTCCCGCATGGCAGGCGAGTAGTACTCGTCGTGCCCCATCGAAACAACCGCGCGGGCACCGTCCAGCAGATGCGGATCGGCGTGTAGATCGATGTCCGTGGCGTAACCGACAGGCAGGGCGAGCTTCTCCGCCAGGATGATGACGGGCGCCTCGTTACCGGTGAAGTCCGCGGCGCCGTCGCCATAGTCGTACGGCCGGTCGAACGAGACGATCCGGGCCCGGTCGGCAAACCCCTTCGGGCCGTGGTAAAGACTGTAACCACCCCAGGCGTTATATGCCTGCCAGGTTGTCACAGCATTCAGCATCACCACCCGTCCGGACATCGACGTGCTCCGCAGCGTCAGTGGAACATACGTCTGGAATCCTTCCGAACTGTCGATACGCAACAGATAGGCGCCGGGCGGCCAGCCGCCCGTGGCAAAGGTCGTGGTCGGCTCCCAGGCCGTGCTGACCGTACCGGTCCGGGGATCGCGGGATGCGGGTGGCTGTACCCGCCCATGAAGTGGACCGACCGTGGTGACCAGCCGGCAGGTCCGCCCGCCGTACCAACCAAGCCGGAAGACCGAGACCGTCAAGGTGGGCGCGGTCGTGGACACGAACAGGCGGACATCGCCACCGGGCCGGACGCTGGTGTGGTCCAGCCAGCCTTCCACCGCATGATCGTAACCGAGTCGGGACAGGCCGCAGTCGGCGCCAGGTTTGGTGTTTTCGGCCCGGACGTCGAAGCCGGCGTCCGCGACGTCACTGCCTGACCCGACCTCGCTGCCTGACCTGGCCCCCGCCTCCGGTGCGGTGGGGACACGGTGGGTCGGCCCCCGGCCACGGCCGCCTTCCCCGGAGCAGCCGTTCAGCGCGACCAGAAGAGTGGCCACGATCGCAAGAACGGCACATGCGGCTCTTGGAGCCGACGTGGACCGATGATGTGGAACGCCAGGGACGAGCATGCCGACCATCCTCGCCAGTCGTGGCTCGCTGTCCACAATCGGCCCCGGTGGATACCGGCTTTCCACAGCCCGGCCGTCACCGGCGCCGCCGCGCGGAGAACAAGCCCACCCCGGAATATCACCCTGAGCGATATTTCATGTTCACAGTTCATTTCATGTGCTAACAGTTCGCCGACCCGCAATCATCGATCGGCGGCTCGCCGGACGGCGTCTGCAGACCCATATGCGCCAGTGTTGTCCGGCCGAGCGCCGTATTCGGGTCACCGAGAACCAGCGGGAGGTCGAAGTGATTGCGGGAGGGAACGATCAGGTCGGTCACCCGCGCTCCCATGCCAGCCAGCGCCGATAAAAACCGATCATGTTCGGAGACAAAGGCCACCGTCTCGTTGCCGCCACGCGCCACGATCAATGGCGGAATCCCGTCGTGCAGATAAAGGACCGGACTGTTGCGGGCAGCCTCGGCCGCAGGTAACTGGCGGTGGTTTGTTGTGATCGATTGATCATGTGGGTGACCATGGAATCCCCGGCTGTGTCGGGTAAGGGAAGGACTGTCCCAGTCGCGGAGGTGATCGCGATGACAGCGCGGCTGCCCTGTCCGCCGGCTCCGGCGCCGGTGGAGACCTACGCATCCCGGTTCGACGACCTGTTCGCCTCGCGGGCGCAGCGGCGGGGGTTCCGGGACTACCTGGCCGGTTTGCTGGCACCGCGGGACCGGAACAAGACACTGACCGGCCTGGCCGGCGCCGAGCCGGTCGTGGGCGCGCAGCACCGGGAGGTCCAACGGCTGCAGTGGTTCCTCTCGGAGTCCCCGGGGGACCACGAGAAGATCAACAGGCGGCGGGTCGAGCTGCTGCAAGCAGAACCGGCCACAGCCCCGCACCCGGGCGGGGTACTGATCCTCGACGACTCCGGGGACCGGAAGAGCGGGCACGCCACCGCGGGCGTGGCCCGCCAGTACATCGGCTCCCGCGGCGGCGTCGACCGTGGCATCGTCGCGGTGTCCACGGCCTGGGCGGACGAGCGGGTCTACCACCCGCTGCACACCCGGCTCTACACCCCGGCGTCCCGACTGCCCGGCGGGCGGACGGACCCGGCGTTTCGGACCAAGGGCCGGCTCGCCGCCACCCTGGTCGGCGACGCCCGCACCGCCGGCATCGGCTTCCGCGCGGTGGTCGCCGACTGTTTCTACGGCCCGTCCGAAAGCCCCGGCCTCGTCACCGAGCTACGCGCCGCCGGCGTGCCGTTCGTGCTGGCACTGAAACCCCACCAGGAACTGACCCGCCCCGACGAGGACACCGACATCCGCACCCCGGCCCAGGCCGCCCGCGCACGGGTCTGGGCCGGGCCCACCCGGCCCGGCCAGGGGACACCGGTGACCCGTGTCTACCGCGACGGGCACACCGAGACCTGGTGGGCCACCGACTGCCGGGCCGGCCCCTACCGGATCGGCGGGCCGACCCGACTGGTCGTGGCCACCACCGACCCGGCGACCCTGCCGGCGACCAGCACCTGGTACCTGGCCACCACCCTGCCCCACCCCGACCTGCCCGCGGCGTCGGCGTTCCCCTCCGCCGCCTACAACGAGATCATCCGCCTGTACGGGCTGCGCGGCTGGGTCGAACAGGACTACAAACAGGTCACACACGAACTCGGCTGGGCTGATTTCCAGGTCCGCTCCGCCACCGCGATCACCCGCCACCAGACCCTGGTGCACTGCGCGTTCAGCCTGTGCTGGCACGACAGCCCCCCCAGCCGTACCCGCCTCATCCGACGGCCACACCGGCCACGCATCACCGCCCGGCAGCCCACCGCCGTCCTGGCCGGTCAGCCTCCGCCGGGTCCGCGCCTGCCTGACCCCACTGCGCCTCCTCCAGCGGGTCTGGCAGGCCTGGACCACCGCCCCGACGCCCCACCCGCTCGGCGAACTCATCGACACACTCGCCGCCGGGCACCGGCTCTGCCTACCTCCATAGATCACAGAAGATCACAGATCATGAAATGTCGATCACAACAAACTACCGATACAAGCGATTACGTACGAGGGGACGATCTGGTTCGGCGGCGACACCGTCACCTGCACCATGGGTCAGGTCGAGCTGTAGCCGAGCGAGCCGAATCCACCTCACGTCGTCCCCTTGGTTCGTGGAGTTCACGCCGACTCCGCAGCCACCGACCCGGTGGCCATGGGAAGTCACCGGACAGCGCGGACGTGATGCACGCCGCCGAATCCAATTGCTCGTTACGTCGACCGTCTGATCGCGGATCGCTCCGCCGACCCGGTGATCCACCGCCCGTCAGGCACATGCTGGTGGTGTTGATGTTACCCTGGGTGTCGATTTCGGGCGGGTCGGTCGCGGGGTGGGGTGTTCGCGCAGCATCTGGTCGCGGGGTGCAGGGTGATCGTGCGGCCTTTCTTCGCGGTGGTGCACCGGGCGCGCAGCGGGCAGTCGGCGCACAGAGTGCCGAACGCGGCGACGTCGCCGTCGCGGGTGGGGGTGAACACGGCGGTGTGTCCGGCGGAGCAGGTGATGGTGCCGGCGGTGTGGTCGATGCCGAAGTCGTCGGGGTCGAACCCGCCGGAGATGTTCGGTCGGGTCGGCCAGGGTTTGACGATCGGGGTGTGCCCGGCGTCGATCACCGTGGCGAGCAGGTCGGCGGTGCCGTAGGCGGAGTCGCCGAGCGCATCGACCGGCCCCCTGATCGTCGCATCGGCGGCCAGCAGGGCCGCGCCGACCGTGCCGTCGCCGCTGCCCTCGCCCGCACCTTGGGTGAGCTGGCGGCCGGTGATGATCCCGTTGTCCGGTTTGGCGATCACGTGCGTCTTGTAGCCGTCGATCTTTGATTAGCGGGACTTGTGGATGTGCCGGGTCCGGGTCCACCGTGGAGATCACCCGCGCGGGGGCACCTTGCGGGCGATCCGCCACTTCCCGTCCGTGCCGTCCGAACCGTCGGCGGGTTCGACGTCCTGGCCGGCGACCAGCGCCAGCAGTGCGACCGCCTGGGCGGCCTCGGAGCCGGCGGGGGCTCATCGACAGCATCGAGCAGGGCGAGCGCGTCGGTGACCAACCCGCGCTGACGCCCGTCGCGGGCGTCGGTATCGTTCCAGGCGATCGACGGTTTCCCCGGCCGGGTGTAGTCGTGACCCCGACAGTGAGCCGCGATCACCTCCTGCGCGCTGGCAACCACCCGGCCGATCCAGCGGATCGCGGCGATCAGCTTGGTCACCCTGTCCTGGGTGGAGACCGCGTCCGCCAGCACCGTCGAGTCCAACACCCGCCGGGTCTTCCCGGCCAGCAACCCGGTCGCGCTGACGACCTCTCGTACCGCGTCGAAGATCCGCTCGGGTCGTTGCGACGCGGCCAGCCGGCCCCGCCAGTACGTCAGCGACGTCGGGTGAAACTCCCTGTGGCCCACCGGCAGGCCATACGCCACCTTCCACCTCAGGTCGAACCGTAGCGCGGCGACCGCCTCGGCATCGGACAGGCCGTGCAACGCCCGCAACACGATCGTCGAGGCCACCAGGTCCGCGGGCAGCCCCCGCCGGCCGTTCGACGGGAACAGTTCCGCGATCTCATCCGGGAACAGCTCCCGCCGATGATCCGCCAGGAACGCAAACACACTGCCCGCCGGCACCAGATCCCGTGTCCCGCGCCCACCCACCCGCGTCGAACAACTCCCGATCCGACCCCGAACGTCCCTGCACGCCCCGATTCTTGACCCCAACCACCACCAAGCCCGGCCATGACACCCGAACAGGGCAAGATTTTCAGGGGTCTCCCAGGGGTCTCCTGGTCTCGTCGCTCGACCCGGGGCCGGACCTACTCGATCCCTCCGGTTATCAGGTCGAACACCTCCGCATTGAGGTGCATCAGGCTGCGGTGGGCCTCCTCTCTACGGCTGACCAGGCCGGCCTGCTCGAGCATCATCAGGTCCTCGGACACCGCCTGCACGTCGGCCTTGTACCACTTGGCGAGCTCACCGACCGTGGCATCGCTCTCACACAGCCGCTCGAGCAGGTGACGCCGCCTCGGGCTAGAAAGAACCGCGAAGACCTCATGCAGTTGCAGTTGATCGTCGCCCATCTTTCGATCCTCTCGGTGGGCGACCCTGGTGCTGGGCGGCCCTGGTGTTGGCCGCCCAGCGCGGGTCTCGGGACAGTGATCAGGGATTGGTCGGGTCTGGGACGGTGAACCCGGAGGCTTCCAGCCGGGCGGCCACCCGGACGGGGCTGTAACCCGTCTTCACGGCAGCCGCGGCCGGATGTCCAGCCGGGACCAGCCGGTGCACGTCGTGCGACGGATCTGAATACGCGTCGGTACCTCTACCACGATCGATTCGCTCTGATCCGGGGATGCAGTGAGGGCGGCGTCGGTCAGGCTGCCCAGCCTCCCGGCGGGAGGCTGGGTCTCCCCGGCACCGACGGCCGACCCCCCACCAGTGACACGCTCACCGCTGACGTTCGCAGCAACGGCACCCTCGGACCGGTAGGAAGGCGACGGACGGTTTCGGCCGAGGAGATCGAGCAGCAGTCGGGCAGCGATCTCCCCCTGACGGACCACCGGCTGGGCAATCGTCGTCAGGCCGAACAACTCCGCCATATCATGCCCGCCGAAACCGATCACCGACATGTCCTCCGGCACGCGGAACCCGGCACGGCGCAACGCCTCCAGCGCGCCCATCGCCATCTCGTCGCTTGCGGCGAACACCGCCGTTGGCGGCGACTGGACCGAGAGCAGCTCGGCCATAGCCCGTGTGCCTCCCCGCCAGGTGAAATCCCCGACCGACTCCAACCCGGGGTCACATTCGATGCCGGCTGCTGCAAGGGCCTGGCGATACCCGTGCCGCCGATCCTGGGATGCGGTGAAGTGCATCGGTTCACCATCATCTGATCCCTCGCCGGAGATCAGCCCGATCCGCCGATGGCCCAGATTGATCAGGTGTTGTACCGCCGCCCGGGCACCGGCGACGTCATCGGTCCGCACGCTGGGGAAGCCGGGCACGGTCGCGCCGACCAGAACAACCGGCACATCAAGCGTGTGCAAAACCTCGCTCTCCGTTGGGGTGAGCGGCCGACCCAGCACGAGCACCGCATCGACCCGCTTGCGCAGCGCATCGAAGATGCGCACTCGGCCCGCCTCGTCGCCGAGGTTATAAAGCAGCAGGTCCAGCCCCTCCGCCCGTAGCACCGCCTCGGCCCCGCTGACGATCTGAGCGGAAAACCACCTGGTCACATACGGCACGACCACCCCGATCGCGCCCGTACGCCCGCCAGCGAGCCGGGACGCCGGCGGTGACGCCATATACTGCAGCTGCGCAGCAGCTTCCAGCACCCGTTGTCGGGTGCTTTCGGCGACACCCGATAGCCCACGCAGCGCCCGCGACACTGTCGCCGTAGAGACGCCCGCCTTCTTGGCCACCTCCTCGATGCTGCCGCCCATCCCGGGTTCCTCCTCGCCCCCGACGTGCGCCCACTGGAACCCCCCAC
>NZ_CAAAFR010000049.1:0-944 GCF_900634745.1 Protofrankia symbiont of Coriaria ruscifolia | reverse complement strand
CGACCACCCCGATCGCGCCCGTACGCCCGCCAGCGAGCGTGCTGTCCTCCATCCGTACCTCCTATTCCGAGCCGCCGCTGGAGACAGCACAAGATCTCAAGATCCAAAGCGTTTTTGTAAGATCTTCATTGTATATGCTGGGACATCCGGGGAGATTGGTAACAAGATCGCATACGATTGTAAGAAGAACTGTGGCCAGTGGCAGCCGTCAGTGATCGGCGCGTTACGCAAGTTGGGGGCGATGGTGGGTGACGACGCCCCGTGGACATCGAGGAGGGGAGTGTGGTCATCGGGATGGCAGGTGATCGACAGGCCGGCCGAAGCTGGTCGGCGACGCGGGACAGCGGCAGTCCGGTCGCGAGCAACGCGTGGACCAATCTTCAATCTTTTAGTTGACTTAAGACCTCCCCCTAGGGGCCCTAGGGGAAGCCTCAAGCAACATGATGAGAGATGCCCGGGCCCAGTGCTAGAATTGTCAAGCAGATGGTTGATGGTTCGGTCGTTGCGGAGAGAGAGGGCAACGATGGCGTCACAGATTTTCGAGGCTCTTGCGAACCCGATCCGGTGTGACCTGGTCGAGCGGCTGCGTGAGAGCGATGCCACGGTCGGTGAGCTCGCCAAGTGGTACAAGGCCGACGTGCAGGCGGTCTGCGAGCACCTGAAGGTGCTCGAGCAGGCCGGCCTGGTCAGCCGTAGCGGGGAGGCCCACCGCAGCCCGGTGCACCTCAACGCGGAGGTGTTCGACCTGATGACCGAATGGATCGAGCGGTTCCGGCGCCAGGTCGAGCGGCGTTACCAGGACCCCGAGGCCGTGCTGGCCCCCATGAAGGACACCGCCACCGACGACTCTACTAACGACATCCTGGTCAGGAAGGTGGATCTAACCGTGCGTGCACGTCCGAGCAAGGGTTCGGGTGACCGGACGCGGGATGCTGAAGGAAGCA
>NZ_CAAAFR010000048.1:0-4873 GCF_900634745.1 Protofrankia symbiont of Coriaria ruscifolia | reverse complement strand
GTGTAGTTGGAATCCCCCTCGTTCACGAGGGGAAGGACGTCAAGCAAAGACCTCGACGGGGCACTTGGCGGCGCCGCTGCGTTCGACGCGGGCGTCGCTGGTGATCAGTGGCAGTCTCAAGGTCTCGGCGAGGGCGACGTACTGGGCGTCGTAGGCGCTGAGGTTGTGGTGCAGGTCGCGGACGCGTGTCCACAGGATCAGTGTCTCGTGCCGCACAAGCGGCAGGAGCTGGTAGTCACCGATGGCCTTCTCCGCATCCCGTGCAGTGACCTTCCGACCACGGACCATCCCGAACAGGGCCGAGATCACCTCGTAGTCGAGCAGTCCGGGCGCGGCGAGCGACTCGAGGCTGGCGAGCCGGCGGCGCACCGCCTGCCCGGTCGGGCCGTGATCGGTCAGCGTCCGTATCAGCGCCGAGCAGTCGATCACAGCCTCTGGACTGCTCACGCGCGTTCCCGGCCCTCGTCGATCGCGGTGAGGATGTCCGAGGTGGCGAGATCGGCGCGCGTTTCACGGTCGAGGCGAGCCATCATGTCCGCCAGGGTCGGCGTACGGGCATCTCGGGTGACCAGGTCGAGCAGGTAGGCCTGCAGGCTGCGGCCCGTCTGCGCGGCCTTGAGCTTCAGGGCATCCAGAGTCGGATCCGGGACGTCGCGGATCGTGATCGCGGTCATGCCTGCATTTTATCTGCAATGCCAGCAGTCCGCCAGTCCGGTCGAACAATGCAAACCGACCCCCGATCTCGACAGTCGCCGGACGAAACACCGTCATGCGGCTGCGCCCGACGCCAGGGCGCCACCCGGCCCGCACCCCACAGCCACAGCCCACAGGAGTTAACGGGTAGCACCGAGCGACGCGGCTTGAGCCGAATGCAGGGACGGCTGGCACGCCCGGTTCTGAGGGACCGCGACTGTGCCGAGGCAGGCGACAGGCGGGCCACCCCGCCCGGGCCATCTCGCCGCGAGGGCGGCAACGAAGCGGTTCTAGGCTCGTGATCGTGACCCAGACCCTGGACTCCGCCGCCGCGCTCGACGATCCTGACGCGCTCGCGCGCGCCGCCGAGAGCTGCCTGCTGTTCACCCGCGGGCGGGGGCTCGCCGCCTGGGCAGGCGCCGGCCGGCCGGTGACGCCAGCGGGGGCGCCGCGGCCCACCGACCTCGCGGCGGTGTGCGCCGCGGCCGGCGTCGCGCTGCCGCCGACGTCGCGGCGGGCGATCGACATCCGGGATCTGCAGCAGGCATGGACCGCGGCCCGGGCAGCGGGTCTGCTGGTCGTCGAGGGCCGCCAGGCGAGGGCGGCCGACGACGACGGGCCGGCCGAGCCCGGCGACGGCGAGCAGCCTGGCCGGGACGTACTGGGACGCTGGGCCGCGGTGTTCGACGACGAGAGAACCACTTCTCCCCGACCGCTACCTTCCGTAATCGCAATCAAGAGGCTGGTCTCGGGAACCGAACCGGTTGATCAGAGTTCCGACCTGACCCTTCGCTGATCAACGCGGTCCAGGAACTTATAGAGTCAACCTGTTTTCCTAGGTCAACAACATAGTTACGCTCTGTCGACTTCGTCGCGAGCTCAGGGAGACTTGCCTTCGTCGACTGAGCGGCCAGGACGCCGGTCCGTGCAACCGCGCAGTCATAGCCGGAAGCCTAGTTGACCTACGGATCTGGAGCGCTCCAAACGCCGGATCTGGAGCGTGCAGATCTACGGATCTGGAGGGCTCGGAGCTACGGATCTGGCGAACTTGGGTGAGGGAACTGGTACCGCCGGGCGGCTGGACGTCTCCGAGCGCGACACCGTTCCTGTGACCTGGTCCAGGCGTCGGCGCCACCGCCGCCCACCCGTCCCAAACGCCCCGAAAGGAGGCGGTTCGCATGACGGCAACGTGGTCGTCCAGGCGGGGCTCGAACCAGCCACCGAGGCCCTGACCAACACCGATCCAAGCGCCGGACCTCTAAGCGATAGATCGTAAAACGCATTCACGCAGGTCAGGGGCATGATCAGTAAAATGGTGGAGCTGAGGGGATTCGAACCCCTGACCCTCACACTGCCAGTGTGATGCGCTACCAGACTGCGCCACAGCCCCAGATGTGCTCTTGCTACCTGCCCTGCTATCCGTCTCCTTGCCGCTCCTGCGTACCTTTCACACCTTACAGGTTCTGCCAGGCGCCCCTTCAGGAGGCACCCGGTGAGTGTACCGGTTCGATGTCGGGAACGGTTTCGGTGCCGGCAGTGGTCAGGGCAGCCTGCGCGGGCAGGCCCGCCGCCAGCGTCCCCAGATCATCACTGTGAGCGGCTGCGAGCGGACCGCTGTTGTGCTCGACCAGCCGGAACTTCCCGTTGGAGCGGCGCAGGAGCGACCATCGGCAGTTCCCCAGCGGGCCGAACCGCCACCACATCGGCGGCGGCATGTCGAGCATCCGACCGATGAGGGCTCGGGCGGTGCCGCCGTGCAGGACCAGCACGGCGAGCCCGTCGCCGCCGGAGAGCTCTTCAGCGACGAGATCCTCCACGACGCCGATCGCTCGCGCGCCGACCTCCTCGTAGGTTTCGCCACCGCCGCGGCGGACGTCCTCACCGCGGCGCCAGGCCGCCGCCTCCTCGGGAAAGCGCACCGCGGCCTGTTCCGCCGTCAGGCCCGACCACGCCCCCACCGATATCTCGCGCAGCCGGGCGTCCGCCCGGACCGCAAGACCCAGCTCGGCGGCGGTGGCCCGGCAGCGCAGCAGATCCGAGGACACCACGACGTCCGGGACGAGGGCCCGGACCGCCGGCGCCACCAGCCGGGCCTGGGCCCGACCGGTGGCGTCCAGCGGCGGATCGGCGTGGCCCTGGAACCTGCCCAGGTCATTCCATGAGGTGCGTCCGTGGCGCCACAGCAGGACCCTCACCGGCGGCCCGCGCCGAGTGCGGCTACTTCCGCATGACGCGCGAGGTCACGGTCGGTGAAGGCGACCCGTGGGCAGTCCTTCCACAGCCTCTCCAGGTCGTAGTACGTCCGCTCCTCACCCCGCTGCACATGCACCACGACGTCGGCGAAGTCGAGCAGCACCCAGCGTCCCTCGCGTTCCCCCTCCCGGCGGACCGGCTTGGCGTCGAAGCCGCGCAGATGCTCCTCGATCCCGTCAACGACGGCTTTGACCTGCCGTTCGTTATCCGCTGACGCGACGACGAAGCAGTCCGTGATGGCAAGACGCTCACTGACATCGAGCACGACGATGTCGTGGGCAAGCTTGTCCGCGGCGGCCTGCGCCGCTTCGAGGGCGAGCTCGACGGCTCGCGGGGATGCGGTCACGAATGCACCTCTCTGGGCTCGGTGGATCGTCAGGCTTCGGTGGATCGTCGCGGTTGCGACCATCACCCGTGCTGATATGGCCGGCGCATGTCCGTCGATCGCTGTCCATGGGCGTGCGCCGAACCAGCTTGCGTACTGCCTGTCCAGCCTGACACACACACAACACTTTCACGGGTCTGGATTTGTCCTGCGCCGGCTCAGCGGACCTGCCGGCCTGGTCAGCCCGGTTTCCGCGGACGGCCCGGTTGCGCCGCCGCCACCGCCACCGGCGGTGCCGGCGGCACGGGTTTCCAAGCCGGCCGGACCAGTGAGGTTGGCCGGGTCAGCGGGGTCACGAGGCTGGTACAGACCGCTCTTGGCGATGAAACGCACCACCCCGTCCGGGGTGAGGTACCAGATCGGCGCCCCGCGGCTGACCCGGGCGCGAATGTCGGACGACGAGATCGCCAGCGCCGGCACCTCGAGGAGACTGACGGCGTCCACGGGCAGGCTCGCGTCGAGTTCGAGCTGGTAGCCGGGTCGGGTGACGCCCACGAAGTGGGCCAGCGCGAACAGCTCCCGGACATCCCGCCAGCTCAGGATCTGCGCCAGCGCGTCCGCGCCGGTGATGAAGAACAACGTGGCCTTGCTGCGCTCTCGACGCAGGTCCCGCAGCGTGTCGATGGTGTACGTCGGTCCGCCGCGGTCGACGTCAATCCGACTTACCGTAAAATGAGGGTTACCTGCTGTCGCGAGGAAGGTCATGAGGTACCTGTCCTCGGCCGGTGAGACGTCCCGGTCGACCTTCTGCCACGGTCGCCCGCTGGGGACGAAGACCACCTCGTCCAGATCGAACAGGGCCGCGACTTCGCTGGCGGCCACCAGGTGGCCGTTGTGCACCGGATCAAAGGTCCCGCCCATCACCCCGAGCCTCACGGGCGGACAGTAACTGGACTACGGCATGGTTTCGACATCTTACCGGATGTATCACATCCGGCCACGCCCGGCACGCCCGCTCCTACTCACAAGAAGCAGCCACAACCGTGCCGCCGCCGGCCCGCTAGGCTCAATGCCGCAACCATTCCGGGCGCGGCCGTGACCGGCGCCCGTGCCCGTCACTTCCTGTTCGAGGGGACCGCCTGATGCCGCCCAGTCCGCTCGCGGGCCGGCCCGCGCCACCCGACATCCTCATCGACGTGGACGCGCTGCTGGCCGCCTACCACGACGAGCACCCCGACCCCGCCGACGCCTCCCAGCGGGTCGCGTTCGGGACGTCCGGGCATCGCGGTTCGTCGCTGCGACGCTCCTTCAACGCCGACCACATCGTCGCGATCACGCAGGCGATCTGCGAGCACCGCGCCGCGCACGGGGTGGACGGGCCGCTGTTCCTCGGCATCGACACGCACGCCCTGTCCGCGCCGGCTCGTGACAGCGCGCTGACAGTGCTCGCCGCGCACGGGGTGGACATACGCATCGCCCCCCGCGACGAAGCCACCCCCACCCCGGTGATCTCCCACGCGATCCTCACGCACAACGCCGGCCACGCTGCCGGCCGTGGCGCCAGCCACGATGCCGGCCGTGGCGCCAGCCACGATGCCGGCC